>JBCCVY010000176.1:0-7736 GCA_039194725.1 Pseudomonadota bacterium | reverse complement strand
CGGCTTGGAAGAATAGCGAACTGTTTCAAACATCGGGTGATTTGAGGCACCAAACCCGCCGATGGCGCCGATCGACTTGGAAAACGTCCCGACAACGAAGTCAGCCTCATGCATCAGTCCGGCTTCATCGGCAAGGCCACAGCCATTGGGGCCGAGAACGCCGAACGAATGAGCCTCATCGACCAGCAGCTGGAACCCGTGCTTTTTCTTGACCTCGACAAATTCGGCCAGTGGCGCCCGGTCACCCAGCATGGAGTAAATACCCTCCAGCACCACCAGGTGGCCGCCGCCTGTGTCTCCCATGCGCGTCAGCCGCTTGTCGAGATCGGTGGCGTCGTTGTGCCTGAAGCGCACGAGCTGTGCGCCGGACAGCGTGCATCCGTCGTAGATGGACGAGTGACTGTCTGCATCCAGGAAGATGGTGTCCTTGGGCCCGGCAAGGCCGGCCATCATGCCGAGATTTGCCTGGTAGCCGGTTGAAAACACGATGCAGTGCTTCATGCCCAGGAACCGGGCCAGCTCCTGTTCAAGTTCCTCGTGGATGCGATAGCTGCCATTGGCGATGCGCGAGCCGGTCGTTCCGGTTCCATGCTCGGCAAGGGCCTGCTGGCCCGCCTTGATGCAGGACTCCTCGAAAGTCACTCCCATATAGTTGTTGGTGCCGGCAAGAATCGTATCGCGCCCGTCAATGATTGCACGCGTCGGCGACAGCAGTTCCTCGTTTACCGGACCGACCCGCGAGCCCGCCTCTGCCACCCGTTGCATCCGGTCCAGAAGCGCCTTGTTCTTGTCGAGCAGATCAACCATGTTCCTATGCTTTCTTGCGCGCCTGAACCACCGAGATCAGGTCTTTCATGGTGTGGGTTTCCGACAGCACGTTAAGCGGAATGTCCATGTCGAAATGATCCTCCACCTCCATCACGAAATCCATAACCGAAACAGAATCGATCGCCAGGTCCACCGCAATTTCGGTCTGCGGCTTAAGTTCGACCTGCTTTTCGTTGAACGGTTGCAGCAGCTCGCTCAGCTTGTCGAAAATTTCCTGCTCGTCGTCCGTCATAGTCTGTTATCTCCATCAACAATGTGCCGCTTTGTAGGCATGTCTCACCTATCAGGCAACCACCCGTGCGCCCGGTACCAGCGCAACGTGTCGGCAAAACCCTCGGCAAACTTCAAGCGCGGGCTCCAGTGACCCGTCGCGTCCAGCCGGGGTCCCGATATCACCCAGTCGCGGTGGTAAAGTTCGCGCGCCTTGCCGGCCGTCAGGATCTGGGCCTTGCCTGTGATCCTGGCCAGCAGACCACCTGCGATCCCGGCCACTTGCACAATCAGGCGGGGCAGCAGATGAACCTTTGGGACGAAGCCCAGGGTTGCTCCCGCAGCCTCAGCCACTTCCGACCAGTTGTATCCGTCGGGGGTTGCGTCATCGGCCTCATACACCGCTCCGCCCGGCACAAGTCCCTCTGCGGCCGCAACCAGGCTGCGCGCCAGATCATCCACATGCAGCAGCGAGATCCTCTGATCGCCGGAGCCGGTCAGAACGGCGTGCCGTTTCGACAATTGCTGCACGAGCGGCAGCGTCGCCCGATCACCCGGTCCGTACACTGCCGGTGGCCGTACGCAGATCCATTCCATGATCCCCTGCAGCCCAGCGACAATGGTTTCGGCTTCAGCCTTTGACGCACAATAGGCAGACAGGGCCGGTTCGCGCGCAGCCAGCGACGAGACATGTACAAGTCTTTTGACACCGGCGCGCTTTGCCGCCTCGACTACCGTCCTGGTGCCGTCTGCATTGGCTTTCATGAACGCGGCCGCATCAACCGCCTTGATGGCGCCGGCAACATGGACAACCACGTCCACACCGCCAATCAGGTCGTCCACGGCATGCTGGTCTTCCAACGCACCTTCAACCACGCGGGCGGAGGTCGGGAATTTCTTGCTCAATCGGGATCTGTCGCGGACCAGCGCACTGATCTCATGGCCGCGCGCTGCAAGCTGGCGCACCAGGTGCGAACCCACGAAACCGGTGACTCCGGTGACTGCAATCCGAAGCGGCGCAGGATGCGCTTTTCGTGAAGGCATAGCTCAATCACCTAGGGATCGGACCCTAAAAAGATTTTTCCGAAACACAGCGGACCGGCACAGGCAGCGGAAAGCCTACTCTGCCGCCACTGCCATTGTATTTTCGAAGGTGTCGGGAACCTTCACGATCTCGGCGATATCACCATTGCTGAACATGGTCTTGGCACCGGCCCGGGACAGTTTTCCCGACGATGTGAACGGCAACGACTTGGGCGGCACCATGACCACCTGTGCCTCGATGCCGATAGTGCGGGAAATCTCGGCCTTGACGGTTTTGCGAACCGCTTCGATTTCCTCATCCCTGCGCAGGCGGCATTGCACCAGCACGCACACGCAGTCTTCGCCAAACTGGCCTTCAACCGCAAACGCCGCCACGTCCCCGCCGCGAACAGCGTCCAGTTTCTCGACCGCCCATTCAATGTCCTGCGGCCAGATGTTGCGCCCGTTGTGCAGGATCATGTCCTTGGCCCGTCCGGTGATGACAATCTCGCCGTCCAGCCAGTATCCCATGTCGCCGGTGTCCATGAACCCGTCATCGCGCATGATCGCAGATGTGGCAGCCTCATTGCGGAAATAACCGCTCATCAGGCTGGGGCCGGCAATCTCGATGCATCCGATTTCGCGCTCGCCCAGTTCCTTGCCGGTGACGTTCACAACCCTCATCTTGTGACCGGGAAGCGGACGCCCGCACACAACGAAGCTGCGCACCAGATCGGGATCGGTTTCGGTCGTGGCTTTGGCAACGCCATACTCTTTCATTTCAGTCCGGTCGATCACGTCGACCCGCAGTTCCTCGTCGGCATCCACAAAGCAGACGCCAAGGGTGGACTCCGCCATGCCGTAACTGGGCAGAAACGCATTTGACTTGAAACCGGCCACACTGAGTGTTTCGGAAAACAGTTTCAGCACGTCGGCCCGCACCATGTCGCCGCCAATACCGGCAACACGCCATTGATCCAGCTTCAGGTCAGCCAGGCTGCCATTGGCGCGCCGGGCCGCCAGATCATAACCGAATGACGGTCCATAGGCGACCGTGCACTGATTCTGGGACATCAGCTTGAGCCACAGCGCCGGACGCCGAGCAAACGCCGGAGTGGCAAGATAGTCAACCGACACCTGCCCCATCATCGGCGACAGGCAGAAGCCGACAAGCCCCATGTCATGATACAGCGGCAGCCAGGAAAACGCCCTGTCGGTCGGACGGATCTTCAATCCGTGGCGCAGAATGGCCATGGTGTTCGCGCATGCGGCTTTCTGCGAGATCAGCACACCCTTCGGATTGGATGTGGAACCGGAAGAATACTGAATGTAGGAGATGTCTTCAGGGCCAAACGGCTCAAGCGCCGGACCGTCGGTTGAGAACGCAGCCAGCTGCTCGTGGCTCCATACGCGCTTTACCCCGGCACGGCCTGCTGCATCGCGGACCAGTTCGTCAAGGTCAGAAGTCGTAACCACGGCTGTCGCATGGGCGCTTTCCAGCATGCCGGCAATCCGCGACACATAGCTCTCGCGACCGCCGATATACATGGAGTAAGGCAGCGGGCACGGCACCATGCCGGCATACTGGCAGCCGAAGAACACAACCATGAACTCAGCCCCGGTCTCAGCCACCACGCCAACCCGCTCGCCCGGCTTGATTCCGGCATTGACAAGCCGATGTGCTGCCGCAATCGCGCGCTTTCTCAATTCATGATAAGAAACACACTCGTCGAGCTGCCCGCGCGGACCGTAGAAATTCATCCCTGTTTGACCCTGGGCCGCATAGTCAAGCCCTTCGCACAAGGTGGTAAATCCACCCAGTCGCTGCACCAGGTCTGTATTGATTGTCGGTGTTCCTGCTGGCGTGAACGGACAGACTTCTGCCCCTGCTCCCGTACCAATTTCGGTTGTCGTGTCTACACGCACAAATCGAACCCCTTCTTTTCCGGCGAACCTGTGACAACCCCCTGTTGTTGTCACGCAAGGCTGTTCGCCTTCACCACCAATTGATTAAAGTTTTACCAGATGCCGCCTGTGACATTGAAATCACTTGATATTTCAGAATGTAACGTGGTCGCCCGCCACATTCCCCGACATTGTGGAAAGAAGCCCGAAAACACGCAAAATAACGGCAAATCCGGCTCAAAAGCGAAGTAACATTCCGAAACAATGGCGGCACCTCCTGTGCTGAAACTGTTACAAGAGCAGGGCAACGGGCCGTCGGTCCTCGGCTCATCATGGCTAAAATGTGATTCGTCCGGTCATGACGCCGACAATCAGCAAAGCCAGAACGCCGAAGGTGAAACCGGTCAGCCATGCCATGATAAGTTGCGAGTTGAGGCCGCCATTGCCGGCTTCAAAGCTGCGTTCGCCTCTTTGCGCCTCTATCAGCGAATGCGAGGCATGCTCGCGGACCTTGGCGATCATCTCCTTCATGTCACGGGTTTCAAGCACGGTTTCATGCCCGGCCTGTTCCTGGCGCATCAGGCGGAAAGTCCTGGGGTCGGGCTCCATGACGACGAACGAGATGTTGTCGATCCACAGCCGTGGAGGAAATCCGTCGACCATTTGCAACGGCAGCAGTCTTGCCAGGCGGGGCTCGCCGGAAATCTGCTTTTTCAGGCTTTCATGCAGGGCGGCCAGGCGCAGCGTCTGGGCGTCCTTGATATCGACCAGTGCATCGAAGTGTGCAGCTTGAGCAAGCCGGGCCCGGCGCACATCGCGGTCCAGCCCGTCAATCTGCCGGTTGGCACTGATTCCGCCGTCCCCGCCAAATCCGGGTTGCTGCTCGCTCACCTCGTTGACCCTTTCAATCCGCATCGGGATGCTCGACGGTCATCATCATCCACCACTCGCGCAGGCGCCCTGCCTGTGCCAGAAAAGCACACGCAAACTGGCTTGCAACGATCTCCTACCGGACCCTTGCATACCCTATGCCATTGTGGGAGTCGTTTTCACCGGTTGTCAGTAAACCCGGATGATCGCAACCATGACTTGTTTGAAAGACCGATCAGCGGTTTCTGAACGGCCTTGTCAGCAAACCGATGAAACTCTCATCGTGACGGCGTTCAACACCTATCGGCATGTCCTTCCAGCGCTGCGTGGCCGAGCGGCTGCCAAACACGATATCCCACACGGACAGGATGTTGGCATAGTTGCTGTCCGTATCGGCCCGTATCGCGTGATGATGCACCCAGTGGATGGACGGCGTCACCAGCACTTTCGACAGCGGTCTTTCCAGCCAGTTCGGCAGTGTCACGTTGGAATGGTGAAACAGCGCCATGGTCAACACACAGGTCTCGAACACCACCACCGACAGCAATGGAATGTCGAGCAGCCAGATAACCGCGGCGCGCACCAGCGCAGACAGCACCACCTCGCCGAAGTGGAACCGAACCGCCGAACTGGCGTCGAGAAACTCATCCAGGTGATGCACCTCGTGAAAGCGCCACAAGAACGGGATTTCATGGTTGGCGCGATGCCACCAGTAAATCCAGCAATCCAGGATGATGATGTCCAGCAACAGGCCGGTGCCGCCGGACCACCAGTCCGGCCGCCAACCCAGCGCGTGAGTGGCCGCCAATGCCGAAAGCGGTATCACCAGGATGGGCGACAATCCCGCATTGAGCAGCAGCAGCCCGAAGTTCTTGACCAGACGCCAGGTGTTCTGCGCCAGCGTCTTCAGGTGCGCTCCGGCAAGCGGGCGCGCTTTCGGAAACACCCGCTCAAGCACCAGAAACGCCAGTGCCACAGCGGCAATCCAGGCCGTCTTGTATTCCAACAAGCTGTCAATTTGCTCCATAGCGCTATTGTAATGGTGTTGCCGGATCAACAACACCTAACATCAATGTGAAGGGCCTGCGGCAAAACTTCACTGCGAGGCATCCGGTTTTTGCTGGATGAACTGCCAAACCAGCGGCATCGCCAGCGCAATCAGCACAAACCGGCCAATCTGGTGCGCCCCGACAAAGGCGGGATCCAGTCCGAGCGCAAACGCCATGATGGTCATGGCCTCCATGCCGCCGGGCGCGAATGCCAGTATGGTCCAGGCCAGCGGCACGTCGGCTACGGCGCTGGCGACAGCCGCACCTGCAACACTGACCACCAGGGCAACCGCCAGCCCGGCCAGACCGGCGCCACCGATGTTTGCCAGGTCAGCCGGCTTTATGCCCGCAAACCGCATACCGATCATGGTGCCGAGAAACACGAACACCGGCATCAGCAGCCACGCCGGCAAGGTGCCGTGCACCACTTCGCCGACATGCATCGCGGCACTGGCCAATGCAGGCCCGAGGACCAGGCCGGCTGGGATCTTGAGCCGGTCAAAGACGAAACCCGCTGCCAGACCGGCTACTAGCACCATGGCAAGGTCGCGCAGGGATCCCGGTTGCGGCAACACCTGCCGCGGCGCATCGGACAAGTCTCCCAGCGATGAAATCAGCGACGGCAGAACCGCCACCAGAACAAACAGCCTGATGACCTGAGCCACGCTGACTTTCTTCAGATCGGCGCGCGTATCCGCGGCCAGGGCCAATGCCACCGACAGGGCACCGGGCATGACCGAGAAGTATGATGTCGCCCGGTCCCAGCCATAGACCCGGCGGAAGAACACCACCCCGCTCCACACCAGCGCCACCATGGTCAGCGCCAGGAGCATGAAGCTGAGCGGCCAGCGCGCCAGCGTGTCCAGCGTCTCCGGCGTGACGGCGCCGCCGATCTGCAGGCCCAGCAGGATGAATATGAGTTTGGACAGGTGCCGCGGCATGGCCTGCTTTATGGTGCCTGACAGGGACGCTGCCGCCACCGCCACCACGGACCCTGCCAGCCACGGCGCCGGTAGGCCGACAAACCAGAACACGGCACCGCCGCCCAGCCCGATTGCCAGCGCGGCGATGACCTGTTCAAGATCGCGTCTGGTCAGTCCAGCAATCAACTTTCGCGCTCTTTCAAGCCGTTCACCACTTCATCGGTGTGTTCGCCAAGTCCGGGACTGGCACGGTCCAGTTTCAACGTGCTGTCTGAAAACACGATCGGCGTTCGCACGCTCGGCACCATGACGCCGTCGCCGTCCGGCACATCGACGCGCAGCCCCCGATGCACGATCTGCGGATCGGTGAACGTGTCCTCGACAGAATTGATCGGGCCTGCGGGTATGAACTTCGCATCGAACTCCGCCAGCATGTCGTCCCGTGTGCGCAGCGCGGTCTTGGCGGATATCAGCTCTGCCAGTTCGTCGCGGTTTCTCACCCGGTCCTGATTGGTCCTGAAACGGGCATCGTCGATCAGATCGTCGAGGCCCAGCACCTGACACATCTTCGCCCATTGCGGTTGTGATCCGGTGGCAATGATCAGGTGTCCGTCACTGGATGGAAACACCTGATACGGCACAATGTTCGGGTGCGCATTGCCCATCCGCTTGGGCGAGGTTCCAGACACCAGATAGTTCAACGCCTGATTGGCAAGCACGGCGCTCATGGCGTCGAGCAACGCCATGTCGATGTGCTGCCCCTTGCCGGTTTGCTCACGCACCAGCAGAGCCGACTGTATCGCAATGACCCCGTACAGACCGGTGAAGATATCCGCGAATGCAACTCCAATTTTCTGTGGCTGGCCATCCGGTTCGCCGGTCAGGTCCATGATGCCGGCAAGCCCCTGGATCATGAAGTCATAGCCGG
>JBCCVY010000175.1:0-7750 GCA_039194725.1 Pseudomonadota bacterium | reverse complement strand
TGCGGCCTGCGATGTCGGGGGCAGTCAGGCGGCGGACCTGCTTCTGGACGGACATTTGTGTTGGTGCTCCCGGTTCGGCATCAGTTGTTCAGGGCAATCTTATCACTCGTTGCGGGGGAGAAACCAGCACTTCGACCGGATCGCCCAGCGCCACCATTCCCCCCTCCAGCACCCGGCATGTGACCCCGCCGCGCCAGTCTGGGTGAAGCGCTTTGCGCAAGCCCTCCAGCGCATCGTCCATGCGCCTGCACGGTACGGTCTGATTGGTGACTTCCAACTGTACCTGGCCGACACGCACCACACCGCCTGCAGCGCGCGGCAAGTGTACCCCCTGCACCAACAGGTTGGCGCGACGCGCTGTCCAAGCCAGGGCCGGGCCACCTGCCTCGCGTGCAGCCTCGCGCCAGGCCTCCAGTGCCAGTACGGTGATTTGCCGGTCAGGAAATTTAATCCCCTTGTGATCTCCTTCCAGGCCGGCGGCAACGGTGATCTTTGCGGACGAAACTTCCTGCATTGGCACAAGCCGCGCCGGGCGGCGCGCAATGCCGATCAGGCGTCCGGCTGTGTCTGCCTCAGCTGGCAAAGATCGCCATGTCCTGTATTGAAAACAGCGCAACGCCGATAATGTGCTGGTGCATCTGGATCATAACGCCATAGAGCGCGACGCCCACAAACAAGGCAATGGCATCATGGCCGGCGCGAACTTCCGGAGACGGCTTGAAGCCCTGTGTCAGGCCGGCGACGAGATGGGTCGCACCATAGGCCAGCAGGCCGCCGAACAAGATGAGGCTTGCCTGATCGCCATTGGCCAGCAAGTGGCCCGTCGCCCACAACACCACCGCCATGGCCAGCGGCAGGCGCAGCAGCTGGCGCGCCTTGCCACGGAACAGAAACACGCCGATCAGCAGAAAGGCAAAGAAACTCAAAGCGAGATTGGCGCCGAAACCCCAGGCGGGCGGATCATACACCTGGGTCCGGTCAGCCGACTGCCAGCCAAGCACGATCAGCACCAGTGACAGGATCGAGCCTGCGGCAAACAACATGCCATAGGCTTTGCCGAGCCTGTCCTTCAGGCGGGCCTTGAGAGATGGAAACGCCGGGATCAGGTGAGTGACGGCAAACAGGACAACAGCGAAGAACAGCAGCATCGGAACTCATTCAAACCAAGTTGAACACGGGTCATTGCGTTGACTGATACAGGAAGCCCGTCGCCTGGCCAATGGACGGGAAGTCACACTGACAAATGCCGGACCTGACGCCGGTAGCTGGCCGGCGTGATGCCGAGATGCTTCTTGAACACCCGTCCAAAGGCAGCTTCCGACTGATAGCCCGCCTCTTCTGCGATATCGATGATCGGTCGGCGGGATTCGGCCAGCCGCTGACGGGCGATCTGCATGCGCCACTGGGTAACATAGCCCATTGGCGTGTTTGACATGGTCTCGGTGAAACGGGCAGCAAACGCGGTGCGTGACAGACCCGCGGTTCTGGCCAGGGCTTCGACCGACCAGCCGTGCGATGGGTCCTTGTGGATGGCCTCGAGCGCCCGGGCTATTGCCGGATCGGCAAACCCGGCCAGCACCGGCTTGTCGGCTCCGCTGGACGCCAGGTAGGTGCGCAGCGCCTGGGCAAAGACAATTTCGGAGAGCTTCAGGGCGATCATGTCACTGCCCATCTGACCGTTGCCGGCTTCCGCACCGATCACGCGCAGCGTGTTCTCCATCCAGGCCCCTGACGCGCTGCCATAGTTGCGGACATGAATATGATCGGGCAACGCGTCCAACAGCGGATGGTGTGCGCTCTTCTCAAACGCGAAGTGACCGCATACCAGTTGCGTTTCCTGGTCCGCCCCCAGTTCCCCGTAAACCAGTGTGCCAGTGCCGGTGAAGCCGCTTTCCTGGACAACCCGGTCCAGTTGAACAGCCAGGTTCTCGGTGCGCGGGTCGCAGAACAACGTATGACCGGCACCCCGCATGATGATGATCAAGTCGCCCTGCTCCAGTTGCACCGGCTCATCTGCGCCGTCGACCCTGACAAAGCAGCGGCCCCTATGAGCAAAGTGAAACCGCGCCACGTTCTCAAACGACGGCACGGCAATGCTCCACGGCGAGGTGAAAGAGGTGCGGAAGTACAAGGTGCCGGCAAGCTGCATGCGGGACAGGATATCGCTCAGAAGATCCATGCGAGCTTATTACACGAAAATCCCGCACATCACAACGAATCTGGACTAACGGTCAAGGAATCCGGACGATCTGAAATTGAACGTCCCAGGCACGTTCGTTTTACTGCCTCCACCGCTCAGACGCCACTGTGGCGGTCGAACTGAAAGGACCCACTCCATGAAGAAGAATCTACTGCTTGCCGTTTCGCTGTTTGCCCTCGCACTGCAGCCAACGCCTTCCGCCGCACAGTCGCCGGCCGAACTGAACGATCTGCAGATTGCCCATGTCGCGTATGTGGCCGACAATATCGACATCCGCTATGCGCATCTGGCACTGGCCATATCCACCAACCCTGCCATTCACGAGTTTGCCCGCACCATGATCCGCGACCATACTGCGGTCAACGAACAGGCGCTTGCACTGCTGAAGAAACTCAACGCCCAGCCGCAGGACAATTTCCTCAGCAAGCAGCTTACGGCAAACTCGGAAAAGCTGGTCGACGAGATGAGCAAGCTGCGCGGCGCGGAGTTCGACAAGCGCTATGCGGAAAACGAACTGGCCTACCACAAGGCGGTCAACGATCTGGTCTCCAACGCCTTCATACCAAATATCGAGAATGCGGAAGTGAAATCGCTGTTTGAAGCCGGCCTGAAAATCTTCAAGGCGCATGAGCATCACGCCGAGATGATGGTCAAGGCCGTGAGCAAATAGACGCCATGATACGGCGTTCGTTCATCGGGAAGGCGACGGCAGCGATCGCTGCCGCCGCCGTCCCCAGCCTCTACCTTTCATGGGCTGGCCGCGCATCTGCCCGACCCCGCCGGCACCGTGTCGAAATCAATGGCTTCAGGTTCACACCGGACAGGCTCGGAGTTTCTGTCGGCGACACGATCACCTGGATCAATCGGGACATAGCGCCCCACACGGCAACAGCAACCGACGGTGGCTGGAACACCGGTGAACTGGTCAAGGACGCGGAAGCAAGCATCACGGTTATCTCCGGAATGCAAACAACGTACTTCTGCGCCTTTCATCCAATGATGAAAGCCCGGTTTTCGATAGCAGCGACGACAGATCAGTAGATCGGCGACACGCTGAACAGAGTCTGATGCAGGCTGATAAACACGCCGTACAGCACAAGACCGACGACAACGGCGATGATGTCGGACTTCAGTCGTGGCTCATAGGAAGGCACCTTGCCCCTGGCGGTGTTCACGATCATGTCGAGCACACCGAGAGCAAGGAAGCCGCCAAACAGCAGGACTTCCGACAGATTGCCGTTGACCAGCAGATGGCCGATGGCCCACAGCCCAACGCCGAGCGACATCGGATGCTTGACCCACAGTTTTATGTGGCCTTTGCCATGCGCCGCGGCCAGAAGCACAAGGGCGACCAGCACCAGCAACATGGTGCCATGACTGCTGCCGACAATCGGATCATAGACAATGCGCGCGGCATCCGGCCCCGCGCGGGCCAAAATGAACCCCCAGATCATCAGGCCGAGGCCGGCCAGGGCAATCAGGGAATATGTGCCCTTGTAGGCGTTCTCGTTCACCTTTGAGACAATGGCAGCACGCAACGGAGTGAGCGACACCAGGTGCGCTCCGAAGAACAGGACCATGCCCCAGATCAATTTCGTCATCGTGTCCCTGTCCGTTCCGGTCGGCTCGCACTAGCAAATAATCTCAACGTCATTCTAACTGTTGCCACAGTGATTGACCATGACATCGTGGACATGGCATCAATTGGTCGCATCGGCCGCCTGGCGCCGATGACAACTGGCGACATACAATCATTTCCGGCATCCGCTGCCTGCATGCACAGGAGACTATCCGTGAACCGACGTCTGAGCACTGCCCTGACCGCGCTTTTGGCAATCGGGTTGGCCACACCGGCTCTGAGCGCAGAGATCTGCGGCATCGAGGCGACGGCCAGCAATGGCGGCATGATGGTGCAGACCGGCAGGTTTTCAGCTGAATGCATGCCGAAGGGGAAGTGCTCCATCTCCTTGTCCAGCGTCGACGATGTCGAAATTGCACTTGAAAGAGCGTCGGTTTCGGGGTCCTGGCTGGCGCTGGTCAAGAGCACCTATTCAATTGACTCAGGCGCGGGTTTCGACCTGCTTTTTGACGGCGAGGACGAAACCCGGATTGCACCGGATTTCCTGATCGCAGCCGAAGACATGAAAAGCGTCCGCATTGACGACGATGTTTCGGACATAGTCCTGACAACCATGCTGGAATCGAAGACGATGAATGCAACCGTGCAGCTGATCGGCGGCAAGAGAGTTGTTCACGACATTGCGCTTGGCGATTTGCCGGCGGCCAGAAAGTGGGTTGATTGTGCGCAGGCCAAATGACAACTGATCCGGAAAAAGCACGGGCCCGGCTCACTGCGCGGCGTGATGAACTGAACCGGCTGTCGTCTCTCTCAGCCGACGACCGCGATGCGGTCGAACTGGATCAGCAGTCGGTTGGCCGGCTGTCGCGCATGGATGCCATGCAGCGCCAGGCAATGGCGCAGGCCCAGGAACGTGCGCGCACGGCCGAACTGGCCCGGCTGGATCAGGCCATGCGGCGGCTTGAAGATGGCGAATACGGGTGGTGTGCCACCTGCGGGGACGAAATTGCGGCAGCGCGGCTGGAAGTGGACCCGGCGGCCGCGGTGTGTGTCGAGTGCGCCGGCGGCGGGAAAACATGATGCGACGACTATCCATCTGGCTTGCAGCGGCAGCCGTTTTCAGCACGGGCACCGGTGCCCAGGCTGAACGATTGTGCGATCAGCAGGTGCACCAGAAGTTCGATGAAACCCGCATCTATTCGCGCAGTTTCATTGCCAGTTGCAAACCGGGCGCGCAATGCCGGGTGGTGACCCACAGGCTGGACAAGAAGGCGCCGCTGGGCTTCAGCCATACAATGGCATTTCAACGTGGCGACCCAGCTTCGAAGTGGCAGATCATGCTGGTCGACGTGCTTGAACTTGCTGACACCGAAGCCGGGTTCGCTCTGCAGATTGACAAGAACCCTGCCCTGGCTGTCTCCGGCACGGCGATAAGCACACCGGTTTCCGTCAACGAATATGCGATCGATGCGGGCTTAAGCGACAAGGCATTGGCAGAAGCAAAGCCCGGCGATACCATCGGCTGGAGCTACACGCTCAAGTCCGGCGAATCCAGCAAGGTGCGGTTTTCATTGTCGGGACTGACCAAAGCTGTCGAGTGGGCGGAATGCGCGCAAGCCAAACTCGCCAGTGGCAAATCCGGCCCGCCGAAACCTGGCGACGAGAAGCCGGAATTCTCGCCGCCGGAACCGGATGTACCTGTTGACCCGATCGGTGACGGTCGGGACTAGAAGAACCAGCGCTGGCAGTTGGTCATGCGAAGCTGCCGACGCCATTGATGTCATCCGGATGATCGCTCAGCAGTCCGCGCTCAAACAGGTCCTGAATTGTCCTACTGACTGCAAAACAGTTGGCACCCGCCTTCATCACTGATGCCATGATGTCCTGATGGCGTTGCGGTCCCCTGGCCAACTCATGAGCAAGCATCGCCACGTCGCGGCTCCTGCCCAGCTTGTGCAGGGTACCCGGCGAACGCAGTTGCACACCTTGCGGCAGCATTTCCATTCGAAGGTCGGCGCGCAGGCGAACGACTGACCGGGGGATCAGTGAAACATCCATGACCTGATCAATCATTGACCGGATGACATGGCTGAAGTCTTCAGCCGTTTCAAAGCGGCCTTGCCGATGAACAATGTACCCGTCAGGCCACTCATCACGTGCCCGGCAGGGGCTGACGAGGCGTACTTCACCTTTGACCATATTGACCAGAAAGCCGGCCACACAGGCAATCGTTCTCGGTTTGTCGGTGGCATGTGAGCCTGGCTGCGAACCGGCTGTGTTTTCATGACCATAGAGTTTGCCGGTCTGGGTTTTGACCAACAAAGACCCCCGCGTCTGCGGAACACATTCAACGTCAATCAGTTCTTCGGCCGTGAACTCCTTATGAACACGGTCCAGGATTTTCACTGTCAATATGGAGAAACGGTCATGACCACTGCCAGCGCGTTTGCGCCATGCAAGCAGGTCGCGAGTGCGAGACACATCGCGAAGCGGCACAGCAGTGGTTATCGGTGGCAGTGCGCCCACAATATCAAGGTAGTCGGATGCAAACCGTTCATAGTCAGGGTTGTCGAGCGGGTCGCTGGCCCAGTAGCAGAACCCCTCGCGTGCAGGTTTTCCGATCTGCTCAACAACCGTTGCAAGGACCTGCCGCCACATCCCGGCATTGTGCTGAGTGTACGGGAAACTTCCCGCATACCTGCTGGCAGAGACGCCGCAGAACCAGCAGCCGACGGAGCATCCATCCGACAACTCCATTGCAATCACAGGAAACCGGTTTGCAATGCCGCCCGCCGTTCCCAGCTCGCTCTCAACGCGATTGATCTGGCGTTGCCGCCATTGCGCAAAGCAGGAACTGGCCCAATCGGCGTGGTCAAACTCCCGCCGCGACCTCAGCGCGTCCAACTGTAAACCGCTGTAGTCCTTCCATCGTTTCAGCGCTGGAAATCCTTCCAGTTCCGCCGTCTCGAAAGACGTCTTCAATCCTGCCGACCATAACGGCGCAATGGCCCATGGATCAATTTCGATGCCGTATTGCCGCGTGATCTCGCGAGCATGTTCGGACGGGCCGGCCGGAGATGCATCGCTCAGTGCGGACCGGAATTTCGGATCACTCACAAACCGCTCATAGAAGCGTTTCACGTGGGCAATCTGCGACCGCGGCGAACCACGCAACGCATCGTGCCGGGAACGACTTGCCATCTGCCGATCATTGGCGACCATTGCGGCAGATTGAGCCGGAACCACTTGTTCGGAACTTACGCCCGATATCTTGGCCTTGGAAAACAATGGAACGGCGATCAGGGTATCCGGTCTACGAATGCTCCAGCGCTGACTTTCTCAAGGTCTTCGTCCGACATTTCTGCAGATTGCCGGCTCTGGAAGGTCTCAAGCTCCTCCAGCGTGAAATCATATCCATTGGCCTTGGCGATCGCTACAATGGCGGGCAAATCCGAGACCGCTTCGGCCGCCGCTGAGCGCAGATCCTCGTCACTGGCCAGGTCTTTGGTGAAACGTTCGATTTCCTGTTCGCTCATGGGTTTCCTCCTGGGCATGCCGCGGACCGTGTTTGCTGGACACCACTGACTTGGCACTTGAGTGGAATTACTCCGTATCATGATAGCTTGTTGGGGCCCGGTCGGCAACCGGACGATCGTGACGATCTCGGTCTGGTTAGCAGCGGTGCTGGAAACACATCCTGCACCGTCAGGTTGTCACTGGTGGTTCGAGCGTCAAAATCGAGGGGACGCTTGCCGGTTCTGCCATGCGAAGCATCTGATACCCCAGCCCGCTGATGCCAGTCATCAGTCCAGGACCTTCAGTTCCGGAACGATCACCGCTGATCCAACCGCGTCCGGCAATATCGGCGAGTATGCTTTCAGCGTGGCATTTGGCTTTAGGCAGGCCGTCCATATTGGAGCAACCGGACCGCAGGTCCTTCATTTCAGCCGCCAACAGCAACTCCAGCGCCC
>JBCCVY010000174.1:0-7761 GCA_039194725.1 Pseudomonadota bacterium | reverse complement strand
CTGCGGTCGCGGCATGAGCTGGCGCGCCTGGGCCCGGCAGAACTGCGCAAACGACCCGTCCGGCGTTTCATATCCCCAGATGCGCTGCGAGGTCGAGAACATCGGGTCACCGCCATTGCACTCTTCATCGTCGCCGGCGTCCTGGTTGCAGTGAATGACCACCTCGTCGCCAACCTTCCAGCGTGTCACCTTGCGGCCAACGGCCCAGACGATGCCCGACGCATCGGAGCCGGCGATGTGGTAGGGGTTCTTGTGGCCGTCGATCGGCGACAGCGGAATGCCGAGCGATGCCCAGACCCCGTTGTAGTTGACACCGGCGGCCATCACCAGAACAAGCACCTCGTCGGAATCAATCTCCCATGTCGGCACCACCTCGACCTGCATGGCGGTGTCTGGTTCACCATGGCGTTCCTGACGGATGGTCCAGGCGTACATTTCCTTAGGCACATGCCCAAGCGGCGGAATTTCACCGATCTCATAAAGGTCCTTGCGAGCAGCGCCGGAGTTTGCTGCCGGTTCTGCTGTGTCGCGAACTGCTGATACACCCATAATTGATCTCCTGCATAAAATTCCGGCATAGCATCGGGCAGATAATGCTGCATTGCAACAAAGAATTTATCTAATTCAAATTGTCTGTTGTTTGTTTACCTAATGGCAACCTCGATGGCCTAGTATCCGGACTTCATCTTTGGCACGACTGTATCAGGCTATTGGCATGAACGATTTTCTGAGCCTTCTGGGCATTAACATAAGCTGGGGTTCTTACTTGCCGTTCGCCAATGCCGAACTCGGCACAACGCCGCTGTTGATCGTCTGTGCGATGTGTCTGGCTGGCACCACCATAATCAACTCATATTTGAAATTCAGCTCTCTTTTCAATACGATAATGAACTTCACCGGGCTTTTTGCCGGCGCTTACATCGCCAACATCTTCGCCCGCAGCTACCACATTCCGGGCATTGACAGCATGGTGATGATTGCCGTTGCAGCCAATATCGGCATGGCGGTCGCCGCCACGATGCTGCTGGTTTACTACCGCAATTCTGCCGATTAGGCATCTCCCCAAAAACGGGCTTTCATGGCTGTTCCGCCACCCTTTGTGGTGGTGACGGCTGCCGGCTGTCCCGACAAATCTCAAAGTCTGGTTGCGCTGCAATAGAGTTCATGCTTCGATTATCGGCAGTCGCCTGATAACTTTTTCACCGGCAGACTAAGTGCAGCAAGCGTTGGTTTTCAGCGCAAGCCCTTGAGACAACAAGTAATCGGATCAGCAGTTCGATGAGTGACCAGACAAACCGTGATCGCCCGTGGATTTTCCGCACCTATGCCGGGCATTCCACCGCCAAAGCCAGCAACGAGCTTTACCGGCGCAATCTCGACAAGGGCCAAACCGGCCTGTCGGTGGCCTTCGACCTGCCGACCCAGACCGGCTATGACAGCGATCATCTGCTGGCACGCGGCGAGGTCGGCAAGGTCGGCGTGCCGGTGTCGCACATAGGCGACATGCGCACCCTGTTTCAGGAAATCCCGCTCGAGCGGATGAACACGTCGATGACCATCAACGCCACCGCGGCCTGGCTGCTGGCGCTGTACGTCGCCGTTGCCGAAGAACAAGGTGCCGCACGGACCAGCCTGACAGGCACGACGCAGAACGACATCATCAAGGAATACCTGTCGCGCGGCACCTATGTGTTTCCGCCACAACCGTCGATGCGGCTGATCACCGACACGATCACCTGGTCGCGGACCGCGTGCCCGAAGTGGAACCCGATGAATGTATGCTCCTACCACCTGCAGGAAGCGGGCGCGACGCCGGCCCAGGAGCTGGCTTTTGCGCTGGCGACCGCGATTGCGGTTCTGGATGGCGTGAAAGCGTCGGGGCAGGTGCCTGAAGAAGACTTCCCGATGATCGTGGGCCGCATCAGCTTTTTTGTGAACGCAGGTATCAAGTTCATAACCGAGCTGTCGAAAATGCGGGCCTTCACCGAATTGTGGGATGACATCTGCCGGAACCGTTACGGTGTTGAAGACGAAAAGCTGCGCCGGTTCCGGTACGGCGTCCAGGTGAACTCTCTCGGACTGACCGAACAGCAGCCTGAAAACAATGTCTACCGCATCCTGATCGAGATGCTGGCTGTGGTGCTGTCGAAGAATGCCCGCGCCCGCGCCGTGCAATTGCCGGCATGGAACGAGGCGCTTGGACTGCCGCGGGCCTGGGACCAGCAATGGTCCCTGCGCATGCAGCAGATCATGGCGTTTGAAACCGACCTGCTGGAGAACGGCGATATTTTTGACGGCTCGGAAGTTGTCGGCGCCAAGGTCGAAGCGCTCAAGTCTGCGGCGCTGAAGGAACTGGCGGTCATCGAGGAGATGGGAGGCGCGGTGGCAGCGGTGGACAGCGGCTATATGAAGGCCGAACTGGTCAAGTCCAATTCGGCGCGTATCAAGGCAATCGAGGAAGGCCGCGAGACCGTGGTGGGCGTCAATGCCTACGAGACCAGCGAGCCGTCACCCCTGTCGAGCGGCGACGGCGACAGCATCCTGACGGTGCCTGAACACGTGGAACAGGAACAGGTTGAACGCCTGAAGCAATGGCGCAAGCAGCGCAACGCAGCAGACGTCGAGGCTGCACTGTCGGATCTTGAAACGGCGGCGCGTAACGGCAGCAACATCATGGATCCGTCAATTGCGTGCGCGAAAGCCGGCGTCACCACAGGTGAGTGGGGGCAGGCCTTGCGTGATGTGTTCGGGGAATATCGTGCCCCCACCGGTGTCGGCACGATCGTTACCCTGGCGGCGCCTGAAAACGCAGACACTGTACGCGAGCAAGTGGCTGCCTTGTCGGAACGGTTGGGCGTGCCGGTCAAGTTCCTGGTGGGCAAACCGGGTCTTGACGGGCACTCAAACGGTGCCGAACAGATCGCGGTGCGGGCCGGTGAAGTGGGAATGGAAGTTGTCTATGAAGGCATTCGCCTGACCCCGGAAGAGATCGTGTTAGCCGCAATCGAGCAGCAGGTGCACGTGGTTGGCCTGTCCATCCTGTCCGGCAGCCACGTGCCGCTGGTGCGTGACGTGATGAACCGGATGCGCTCTGCGGGCATGGACAAGGTGCCGGTGGTTGTGGGCGGCATCATTCCGGAAGAGGACGCCAATGTGCTGAAACAGATGGGCGTGGCCAAGGTTTACACGCCGAAGGATTTCCGCATGACCGGGATCATGGGTGAAATCGTGAAAGAGATAGACGGCCGCCTGGATGACGCCGCGGCCTAGGGCGAAGTGATGGCGGACTGCATCATCGCGCAATAAGGAAGCGGTCATGGACGTACATTTGCGCAGAGCCTGCAAGGAAGACCTTCCGGCCATTGTTGCATTGCTGGCCGACGACGGCCTGGGGCACGGCCGGGAAGATGCCCGCCTGCCACTGGATGAAGCCTACATTTCCGCATTCGACGCGCTCGACCGGGATCCGAACCAGTTTCTGGTCGTGGCCCAGGAAGGCGAAGTGATTGCGGCGACCATGCAGCTCACGTTCATTGCCGGCGTCAGCCGCAAGGGGGCGTGGCGCTGTCAGATCGAGGCGGTGCGGGTCGCGGCGTCTCATCGTGGCAGCGGGCTGGGCCAGCGCATGTTCGAGTTTGCCATTCATGAAAGCCGGTCCCGCGGTTGCAGCCTGGTGCAACTGACCTCCGACAAGACCCGCGAAGATGCGCATCGGTTTTATGACCGGCTGGGATTCGTCGCCAGTCATATCGGCTACAAACTGAAGTTGTAGAAATTCAGTTCCTGCGCAAAACCAGCATGTGCGCGTCCGGCTCACCGTCCGGTATCGTGGCCTCAATCCGGTTGACCAACACGTCGGCCGGCAGCTCGTCAATCAATGCATCGAACCGGTCGTCCTGCCAGACCGGGTTGGCAATGACACAGGCCATCAGGCCGCCATTTTTCAGGTGGGCAAACAGATTGTGAAACCCGTTGGCGCCGACATGGCCTGACGTGAAGGTGCCGGCGCTGACAATGGCGGTGTACGGGCTGTCCGGCAGGCCGAACGGCTGGTTCAGGTCTGCTTCTGTCAGGTGCCGGTAAAGCCCCTTTGACTGCGCTATCTCCAGCATGTCCGGAGACAGGTCGACGCCATCGATGCAGGTGAAGCCGTGCATTTTCAGCCGGGCGGCAACAGCGCCGGTGCCGCACCCGGCATCAAGCACCCGCGAGTTGTCCGGGTCTGCCGAGTGTTCGTGAAGCAGGTCCGCAATCGTGTCGGTGCCGGTGACCTTGAGGGTGGAAAACACATCGCGGTCATAGCTGGCCGCCCACTCGGCATAGACCGACCGGGCCTCATCGCTGCCGCTGATCGCCCTGGCGCGCTGCAGGTTGCGGCGGGCGTTGTCGCTATTGCCGTTCATACAGGTTGAGCCATGAGTCGTTGCCGGACGATGTCTGGTAATTGACACCGGCCCGGCGGGTCAGCAGCCGGGCGGTTCCGGCGTGCTCGAGACGGTGCAGTTCGGTTTCAAAACCGGCCTCTGCCCAGACCCCCGTATTGATCGAAAATGCAAACAGCCCGCCAGGTGCGATAATGCGAAACAGTTCTGTCAGGCACGATGGCCCGACATGGCCGTGGGTGAACGTGCCGGTGCATACTGCTGCGGCATAGGCCGCATCGGGAAACGCCAGCGGCTGGGTGAGGTCTGCCTCGACCAGGTGTCGGTATATGTTGCGTTGCGCCGCCACGGCGAGCATGTCTGCGGAGTAGTCGATGGCGTCGATGCAGGTGAAACCCAGCTTTGCAAGCTCGAGGCCTGCAAGGCCGGTGCCTGCGCCGACGTCCAGCACCGGGCCGGCCTTGTCTGCTGCATGCTCGGCCAGCAGTGCGCTCACCAGGCGGGGTGAAAGATACCCCAGTCCGTCCAGCATGGTCCTGTCATAGGTTTCAGCCCAGTCGCGATAGAGATCGTGGGTATCGGCGTCGCTTGACAGCTGATAGGCACGTTCGAGCAGGCAGGCGGATTTGGCATCAACATTGGGCGGTATTCTGTTGGAGCTTGCCATGGCATCAGTGTATCCAAACTGGCTACAGAGACAACAAGCAACGGGCAGGGGCCGGTTTGCAAGATGTGGTTACAACAGTGGTGCCGGTGTTCGCCCTGATCGTTCTGGGATTTGGCGCCGGACGTTTCGGGTTCTTTGTCGAGGGCTCCGCGCGGGGTCTGTCGACATTCGTGTTCACCTTCGCGATCCCCGCCATGCTGTTCAATGCCATGGTCTCGCTCGGCATACCGGCCAGCCCGCCGTGGGGTTTGTGGGGTGCTTTTTTTGCCGCGGTGGCAATCGTGTGGATGCTGGCGATTGCGGCCGCGCGGCTGGTGAACGGGCTTGCAGGAGCCGGTGGAGCGTCAGCGGCGCTTGGCGCGGGGTTCGGCAACACGGTGATGCTGGGCCTGCCGCTCGGGGTCGCCTACTACGGCACCGATGCACTTTTGCCCATGGCACTGATCATTTCCATTCACCTGCCGGTACAGTGGTTTGCCGCCACCTTGCTGGCGCAATGGGGCTCGCACACGGAACGCCAGGGGCTGTCAGCCTTGTTGCGTACCTTGCTCAAGGACCTTTTCACCAATCCGATTGTGCTGGCCCTGCTGGCGGGAGGCGTGTGGAATCTGACCGGCCTGGGGCTCAATCCCATGGCGGAGAAAGTTGTGACCATGCTGGCCCAGGCGGCAGTGCCGGCGGCACTGTTTGCGCTCGGTCTGTCACTGGCGCGTTTCGGCCTGGCGGGCAGTGGGCTCGCGGCGGGTGTGCTGATGCTGCTCAAGCTTGCCGTGATGCCGGCAATTGCTGCCGTGCTGGCGTTCGGAGTTTTTGATCTGACGGCTGTCGAGGCCGGCATCGTGGTGCTGTTTGCGGCGCTGCCAACCGGAGCCAACGCCTATATTTTTGCCGAACGCCACGGAGCGGCAGAAGCGGCCCTGTCAGCCAGTGTGGCGGCGGGAACCGCGCTGTCCATAATCACGTTGAGTGCCGTGCTGGCGTTGCTGCCACTCTAGAACCCGAGCTGTTCACGGATCATGTCCGGGGTGACGCCGTCGTCGCGCAAGGCTGCAAGCGACCGGTCACCGGCGCTCTTGGACAGCTTGCGTCCGGTCTCATCGGGTATCAGCCTGTGATGCATGTAAATCGGCACGGGCAGCTCCAGAATGGACTGCAGAACCCGGTGAATGGAGGTGGCGTGGAACAGGTCGATGCCGCGGGTGACATGGGTGATCTGCTGAACCGCATCATCATGCACAACGGCCACGTGATAGCTTGTTGCAATGTCCTTGCGGGCCAGCACGACATCGCCCCAGACCTGCGGCGTACAGGCAACGACACCGGTTTCGCCATCCGGGCCGCACCCGGCTTCATAGAAGCTCAGGTCCGGTCCTGCGGCGACAATGGCCTTTGCCATGTCGAGGCGCAGTGCGAACGGTTCGCCCGCCGTCATGCGCCGGTTGCGTTCCATTTTCGTCATTAGCCGGCAATATCCGGGATAGACGGTTGTGCCGTCGGGGTCTTTGGGGCCTGACGCCCGGGACAGTTTGGCCCGGGTACAGAAACACGGATACAGCAGGCCCAGCCGTTCGAGCCGGTCAATGACAATGGTGTATTCGTGCATGTGCCGGGACTGGTGGCGCACCGGGTGCGGCCAGTCGAGGCCAAGCCACTTCAGGTCGGCTTGAGCCTGCTCGGCAAATTCCGGCTTGCACCGTGCCCGGTCGATGTCTTCGATGCGCAACAGGAACCGGGCCTTGTGAGACTTTGCCTGCTGCGCCGAAAACAGCGCCGAATAGGCATGGCCCAGATGCAACCGGCCGTTGGGGCTGGGGGCAAAGCGAAAAACCGGTCCTGGCATTAGTTGGCTTTCATCGCAATTCACGTGATCCTATATTGGCCTTCATGAGCGAACACGGGCATACAATCAATACGCTAGATGACTTGGCGGCGGGAGCGGAAGCCCTGTTCGAGATTGACCCGCGGTTTCGCACCCTGCATGAGCAGAACGGCCTGCCGAGACTGCGCAGGCGGGAAGGCGGCCTGGCCGGCCTCGCCCACATCGTGGTGGGGCAGTTGATCTCTACGAAGGCCGCAAACTCGATCTGGGCACGGGTTGAAGCCGCACTGGCGCCGTTCGATGCAGACCGCATCAGCCGGATGCCGGTTTCCGATCTGGCCGGATACGGCCTGACCCGCGCCAAGGCGACTGCGATCATCGGTGCCGCGCAAGCCGAACAGGAAGGCGCCTTCAATTTCGAAGGGCTGGCCGTCCTCGACAATGACGCAGCCGCGGCCGAACTGAAGAAACTGCGCGGTGTCGGTCAATGGACCGCAGACATCTATCTGGTCACCTGCCTGGGCCGCTGCGATGCCTGGCCGGCCGGTGATCTTGCTGTGCGGGCGGGCGTGCAGCTTTTTGAACAACTTGCTGATGTGCCGTCTGTCCCCGACATGGATGCTCACGGCGAGCGGTGGCGGCCCTGGCGCGCTGTTGCAGCGTGCTATCTGTGGGGGCTTTATGCGAGCGATCGCCGGCGGGATGTGGGAATCTGACGGCAAACTGTGCTCCAGAGCGGCTTTCGGCGACAAATTTGCACCCTTCACACGCTCGTCGCACAAGATATAGTAGATACGAATCGTTGCTCGCATCTGTTGCAACAAACCTGGAAGGACAGGACGTGCTGCATCCGAATGTTGCGCCGGACAGTTGCCCGGCCCTTGTGTTGAACG
>JBCCVY010000173.1:0-7770 GCA_039194725.1 Pseudomonadota bacterium | reverse complement strand
CTCGGACCAGGAGCCGATCGACAACCACACCTGCCACTGTTCGGTGTGCAAGAGCGTCACCGGCCAGGACACAACGCATGTGGTGTTCTTCAAGCATGGCGATTTGAGCGTTGATGAATCCGACAGCCTTAATCGTCAGCCATTCAATGCCAACAACCCGGACGGTCCGCTGGAGCTGTGCACATGTGCGGCATGCGGTACACCGATCATGCTGGACGACAAGGAAAACCGGATCAGGGCGATCGTTCCAAACCTGATGGGCTTCGACGCTGACAGCCTGCCGGCGACCTACCATGCCTTCTACGATCCGGCGACCGGGGCGCCTGAGCCAAGTGACGGCCGTCCTGTGTACGAGGGATTTCGTCCCGATTTTGCCTGGCCGAAAGCAAGCTGACTCCAGCGCAGTAACCGCGATGCATAAAGACCTGTCCGGCGCCTTTAGACAGGTGTCGGGCAGTTTGTCAGCAGGCCGGCGATTTGTTGCCCAAGCTACACGGCGTGCTGTTCCAAAACCTGTGATGCGAACTTCAGATCTGCCCGGAATTTTGCGATCTCGTCAGTGCGGCGGTCATTGTCGGTCAAGCGCAACAGGTATGACGGGTGAACTGTAATCAGCACATCATGTCCGGCAGGAGTTCGCTCAATCTTGCCGCGGCGCTGCAGTATGCCGGTGCCTGAACCGGTCAGGGCCTCGGCTGCGGTGGCACCCATGGCGACGATCAGCTTGGGCCTGATACCGTCCAGCTCGGCATCGAGCCACCAGCGGCAATGGCTGATTTCGGATGATGACGGCCGTCGGTGCAAGCGGCGTTTGCCACGCGGCGTGAATTTGAAATGCTTGACCGCATTGGTGATGTAGACCCGCTCGCGGTCCAGACCCGCCGACCGTGCGATGTCATCGAACAGCTGGCCCGCCGGACCCACGAACGGACGGCCCTGCAGGTCCTCTTGGTCACCGGGTTGTTCACCGACAATCATCACCTTCGCCGCCCTGGGACCCTCGCCGGGAACTGCCTGCGTGGCCTCGCGGTGCAGGGGGCAACGGGTGCAGGCGTGGATCGCTGCGGGCAAAGCCTCCGCAGGCCCGGTCCAGGCGCGTGCCGGCGCCGGCAGTTGCGCCTGGATGCGGCGCATCCGACCAGGCGGCAGGGTGGGGGCGTTTGCAGCCATGGTGCGGGCGCGGGCAGGGGCGGTTGCAATCAGGTCGGGGATGGCAACTGCCTCGGGCAGGTTTTTCCAGTACTTTTTCGGCATTTCAGACTGCATGGCCTGCACTTTCAAGCGAGCTGGATTGAAGATGTTCTGGAAGTAGGTGATCCAGAGCTCTTCGCTTGCGTCTTCCGGCAATTGCGGATCGAACCTGTCTTCGACCAGCCGTAATCGGCCGTTCTCGAAAATCGCCGAGACATCCGGCGTGAGAATGCGCCAGTCCATATCAGCGAAGCGGCGCTGGAAGAACTGCGCCGTGGGCTCGACCGTGTGATGGGTCGGCTCGAACCAGGCAGCAAATGACCTCCGCGGTGCGCTTGCATCGCCAACCTCGCGAAACCGGACAAAGGCTTTCATCTTGTGTTGGCAGCGATGGACGTTCTTTTGCATCAGGCGCAACCGGGTCAGCTCGGCATCACCGCGGTCACCCATCAGGTGAGGGTTGTCGCGCAGCCGCCACAGCAGGGCATACAGCCGCGCAAATCGCGACGGGTCCTTGTGCCAGACAACGCTGTTGGCGAGCTGGATGAAACTGCGCGGCACTTTTGCGCTACCTGAAGCCGGTGTGCCTCCGGTTTGGTCAAACAGGCCACGAGGGCTGTCAACGCCGCCCCAGGTGATGGTTTCAGGTGGCATACCGGCAGCCAGATATCGGCGCGCTGCCTCACGCCACGCATCAGCCGCACCGACGCGTGGTATGGACACATGATGCGTCATAACAGAGTCAGTTGTTGTGGCGGCGGCGCAAAGCGGGCTCTCAGGTCGGCGCCGTCAGTGAGTGCTCCCGGCGTCCAGCCGACAGCGGTTATGAAAGCGCGGGCTTTTTTCAGCGAAGCGCCCATGCGTGCGATGTCGTCGTATCGCAAACTGCGGTGGCGACGGGTCGACAGGATGCGGTTCACGGTCTTGACGCCAAATCCCGGCACCCGGAGCAGCATCTCCCGGCTGTCCCGGTTCACGTCAACCGGAAACAGGCCGCGATGCGCCAATGCCCAGGCCAGTTTGGGGTCTATCTCAAGGTCGAGATTCCCGTCGGCGGTGACGGACGTGATCTCGCCCAGCTCAAAACCGTAAAACCGCAACAGCCAGTCGGCCTGGTACAGGCGGTGCTCGCGCTGCAGCGGCGGGCTGATCAGTGGCAGTTTGGCTGAACTGTCGGGGATCGGTGAAAAGGCTGAATAGTAAACCCGCTTGAGCCGGTAGCTGGAATACAGCCGCGTTGACTGGTGCAGGATGGTTGCGTCACTGGCACCGTCGGCGCCCACGATCATCTGGGTGGACTGGCCGGCCGGCGCAAACCGCGGCGGGCGTTTGCCGGTGTGGGACCGCTCTGCCGAGCCATCCTTGCGCAGGCGCACATCGGCCATCGCCTTGCGAATCTGGTCGGGGTTCTTCTCAGGCGCGTACCGCTTCACGGCGGCATCGGTGGGCAACTCGACATTGATCGACAATCGGTCTGCCAGCAGGCCTGCTTCCGCGATCAGTTCAGGCGCGGCGTCGGGAATTGTCTTGAGATGGATGTAGCCGCGAAACTTCTCCTCGTGCCGCAATTTGCGCGAGATCCTGACCATGTCCAGCATGGTCGCATCCGGTGAACGGATAATGCCGGACGACAGGAACAGTCCTTCTATATAATTGCGGCGGTAAAACTCGATTGTCAGCCTGACAACCTCGTCAACCGAAAAGCGTGCCCTGGGCACGTTTGAGGACACCCGGTTGACGCAATCGCTGCAATCGTAAATGCAGAAATTGGTCATCAGGATTTTCAGCAGGCTGATGCAGCGGCCGTCCGGCGCATAGGCATGGCAGATGCCGCTGCCTTCATTCGAGCCCAGACTTTTACCGTTTCGCGAGTCGCGTCGCGTTGATCCCGACGACGCGCACGATGCGTCGTACTTGGCAGCATCGCTGAGTATCGCAAGCTTTTGTTGTAACGAGAGTTTGGCCATTTGTTCACTATATGTTCTACAGCTGAACTGTGCAATAGCCTCAACATTCGCTGCAGGTTGCAACAGCAAGCAACAGATCAGGGCCGGTCAGGCCAGCGTCATCCGGTTTTGCGGAACAGTTTCATCGTCGGCAACAGCACCAGGTTGGTTGCCGGGATCAGGGCAAAGCCGAGAGCCAGACCGATGACACCGTCGGCAGCAGCGGTTACCAGCCATTCCACAAATCCCTGGCCGGTAGGCAACTGCTGAGAAACCATCAGTGCAAAATGATGAATTGTCTCGTAGGGCAGGTGCCACCCGAGATTGTGCAGGCCGTGAACGATGATGTTTCCGCCGACCCACAGCATCGCCGCCGTGCCAATGGATGAAATCAGGGTCATCACTGTCGGCATCGACTTGACTATGGCCCTTCCAAACCAGCGCGTGACGGCGAGACGGCCGACCTGGCTCAGCTTAAGCCCGATGTCGTCGGCCTTGACGAGCAACGCGACCGCGCCGTAGACGGCTGCGGTGATGCCGATTGCGACCATTGCCAGCACCGCCCCTTCAACCCAGACATTGTCTGCCTCGATGGCCGCCAGCGATATGGTCATGATTTCCGCCGACAGGATGAAATCCGTCTTGATGGCGCCCTTCACGCGTTGTTCTTCGAGATGGGCCGCATCCAGGGTCTCCGCCTGTTCAAGGTGGCTCTCCTGGTGTGGCGATATCAGATGCCAGACCTTCTCCGCGCCTTCGAAGCACAAATAGGCGCCCCCGATCATCAACAAGGGCGTCAACAACCAGGGCAGGAAGGCGTTCAGCAACAGTGCAATGGGCAACAGGATGACCAGCTTGTTGAAAAACGATGCGCGGGCAATCTTCCAGACGATCGGCAGTTCCCGTGTGGCCGGCAATCCGGTGACATATTTGGGTGTCACCGCAGCGTCATCGATGACCACGCCGGCCGCCTTGCTGCCGGCCTTGGTGGCCTGCGCGGCAATGTCATCGATCTGACTGGCTGCCAGTTTGGCAATAGCTGCAACATCATCCAGAAGCGCGAGTAAGCCGCTCATTGTTGGTGTCCTCTCCCCGGTTTGGCACTTGCAGCAAAGAATCTCTTGTGCGGCCCTAACCGACTACTCAGGAATACAATCGGCTTCAAGTCAAATGAACGAGCGCGCGCCGGCTTCGCCTTGTTTGAAACTGGCCCTAAATATTCTGGCGTTGGTCGTATCACCGGCTGTCAATTCATCCTATGGCTTCGCCTGCCTGATACGGCCGCGCGACCAATTCATCTTACATAGGACTGTGGGCACACTCATGGACAACAACGCTCAAACCTTCGTCAGCCACCTCGAATGCTCGCTCACCGGCAAGACCTACAAGTCCGGCGAAGTGCACGGCCTGTCGGAGGCAGGGCGGCCACTGCTGGTGCGTTATGATCTCAAGGCCATGGCCAATGCCGTTTCCAGAGCCGATATCGAGACATCGACCGTGGCCGGTTTCTGGCGCTATGCCCCGTTGCTGCCGGTGACACAGGCTGAAAACAGGATCTCGCTGGGCGAGGTTGTCACGCCGCTGATCGGGCTTGAACGGTCGGCCGGCTGGCTTGGAGCGGTTCCGGGCAAGGTCATCGTCAAGGATGAAGGCCGGTTGCCGACCGGCTCTTTCAAGGCCCGGGGCCTGTGCCTGGCGGTTTCCATGGCGAAGGAACTCGGGGTTGGTCATCTGGCCATACCCACCAACGGAAATGCCGGCGCCGCGATGGCGGCCTATGCGCGCCGCGCTGGCCAGCGGGCGACGGTTTTCTGTCCGGCAGATACGCCGGACATCAACATCCGCGAGATCCGGCAACAGGGTGCGGAAACCTACATGGTCAACGGTCTGATCAATGACTGCGGCAAGATCGTCGGCGAGGGCAAGGGCCCGGTCGGCTGGTACGACGTTTCGACACTGAAGGAGCCTTATCGGATCGAAGGCAAGAAAACCATGGGCTTGGAACTGGCCGAACAGTTCGGTTGGAAACTGCCCGACGTGATCTTCTATCCGACCGGAGGCGGCACCGGGCTGATCGGGATGTGGAAGGCGTTTCACGAACTGAAGCAACTGGGCTGGATCGACGGTCCGCTGCCACGCATGGTGGCGGTCCAGGCGGAAGGCTGCGCGCCGATCGTGCGTGCCTGGGAGGCAGGTGAAGAGTACGCACCGCTGTGGCAGGACGCCAGCACCGTGGCAGCCGGCATCCGTGTCCCTGTCGCGGTTGGCGACTTCCTGATCATTCGCGGCGTCAACGAATCCGGTGGATTTGCCATGGCGCTGCCTGACGATGAGATCATGGCGACACGCGACGTGATCGCAGAGCAAGAAGGGCTGTTGTTGTGTCCGGAAGGTGCCGCCACTGCTGCCGCCTACAAGCGGGCGCTGGCAGACGGCAAGATTTCGGCAGACGATACTGCCGTACTTTTCAACTGCGCCACTGGCCTAAAGTATCCGATGGCCCCGGTCAGCGATCACCTCAACAAGGATGAACCGGTGGATTACGGCAAGTTCGTCAAGGGGTGATCATGAATGAGGTGCGGAGCAACTGATTCAACGATCGTCTTAAGGCGTGGGTGGAAATTCACAAATCGCTTTGTGTGCGCTTAAAACTGCATATTTTCAGATATTTACATGCTGTGACTAAGGCGTTGATTCAATCGCTTATGCATCAGATGACAGTCGGCTACTGGCATAACCTGTAACCGCCCCGCCGGATCGCCAGATCCAGATGAAGATGGCTCGCGTGGGCGGCATCGGTCCCCGGTCCGAGCACTGTTGTGAAATAGGCACACGATCCGCCGCGCACGGCAGCCTGGAAGGCGCGCTCCGGTTCGACGCTGCCGGTGCGCGGCGCAATCATGACGCGGCGCCGGTCTTTCAGTTCGAAACCCATGACGTCGACACCATTGGCAAAACCATGTTCGCTGATCTTGCCGGTTGCTGCGTTGTTGCGCCTGCGGCACTGATAGGATGTCGAGATGAGTATTTTTGAAAGCTCGTCGTCTAGGTGGAGTTTGGCGGTCGGCTTGACGACTTCAGCAGACCATTGGGCGAGGGCAAGCGCCACTTCACAACGCACCTGCGGGTCGCCGGTCACCTGAACCTGTTTGCCCAGAGCTTTCAGTTTCAACGGGCGTGGCCAGCCGCACAGGCTTTCGCCCACAAGCGGCTCACCGACGGAGAACTTTGCCCCTAGTGATCGCAGTGCCGCCTCGCACTTCTTGGCGGCGGCAAGATCAAAGGTCGGAACGGTTTGCTTCGGGACCGGCGCAGGCGCGGCGGCATTGTCTTTCTCAGCATTGGAGTTCGCCTTGCCGTTGGCAGGCCCATCGAGTTGCGGTTTGGGGCGAGGCAGCGGTACGTCGGTCCTAGCACTTGTTGGCAAGGCGGCCACCGCAAGCAACAACACGCCGGACAACGCGAGGCGCAACAGAGACACAATCAAACCTGACAAACCGGAAACTCCTCAAAACGGCAATGCAGACGGTTTCATGACGCAATTGTCAACAGGCTCTTTGCAACAACACGAATGCTGGGCAGCGATCGGCGATCAGTTTGCTATACGGACTGTCAGGTCATCGGGATCGATTGATGTTTCGATGTGGTCCCGGACGACAAGTGGCGCAAGCCGGACGTTCTGACCCTAGGCCGCCAGGTCCTTGACCAGGTACCCGACACCATAGGCCAGCATTGACGCGGCGAGGCCGATCGCCAATGTCTCAAGTCCTGAATGCCACCACCGTGCCAGCGACCACCTGCTCTTGATGGTGCCGATCAGGAAGAATGCGACCAGGGTCATGGCGAGCGCGATCACAAACGCATCGGCAAGCCCGAGCAGAAACGGTGCCAGCGGGATTGACCCGAACATGACGAACGACGCCATGGTGGCGAGGCCTGATTTCAGCGGCGAGCGCAAGTTGGTCGACAGGCCATACTCGTCGACCAGCATGGTGGTGATCCAGGTTTCCTCGCTTGACGTCACCGCTGCCACTGCGTCGTCCAGTGCCGCACCTTGAAGACCCTTGGCCTGCAGGATTTGCCGGACCTCCTCATGCTCGCCGGCAGGCGCGTGGCGGATGTGGCGTCTTTCGATTTCCCGGTAGCGGGCCAGTTCGTCAACCTCGGCCTTGGTGCCCGTATAGTTGCTTGCCGCCATGGAAAATCCGTCCGCCAGAAGATTGGCGAGACCCAGGATCAGTATGACATTGGCTGACAGGCCGGCACCCAGCACGCCTGCGACGATGGCAAATGTGGTGATCGCCCCGTCAATGCCGCCATAGACCCAGTCGCGCAGGTAGTTGGGCCGGGTCCCGCTGGCCAGCCTGGTTCTGATACCTTCAATGCTGTGATCGTGCTCGAGCTGCATGGACCTGGCTCCGGATGGTGCGGGGATACTCTGTACCTGACACAGCGGCACTTGCCAGCGATGCTCCTTGACCGAAATCAACAGCGTGTCCGGACGCTGGAGGTGTGCAGGATTGACGGGGCGGACGAGCTCGCGAAACCCGTCCGCACACGTCCGGCGGTGATGTGACGGCAGAGTCGTTTTTGAGTCAATTTGACGCCATAATGGCTGAATAGCCTGACTTCG
>JBCCVY010000172.1:0-7772 GCA_039194725.1 Pseudomonadota bacterium | reverse complement strand
CCGGTGATTGAACCATATGCCGGCGGATTTCGTTACAATGGACGGGGCTTGAGCGAGAAATCACCGGTTACCCGGTCCGATGTGCCTGTGCCGGGAGTTTTAAGCGCATGAACAAACTATCCATTGCTGTCATTGGATCCGGAATCTCGGCTCTCTCAGCAGCCTGGCACCTGTCGCGGCGCCACGATGTCACGCTGTTCGAGCGCGACAGCCGGCTGGGCGGTCATTCGAACACGGTGGACGTCAACGCCGGTGACGGATCGGTGCGGGTCGATACCGGTTTCATCGTGTTTAATCCGGCGAGCTATCCTAACCTTGTGGCGCTGTTCGACCATCTCGGCGTGGATACGCCTGACACCAACATGACCTTTTCGGCGTCGCTCGACGAGGGCGGGTACGAGTATTCCGGCAGCGGCGCGCTTGGGCTGTTCGGCCAGATGTCGAACCTTGCGTCGCCGAACCACTGGCGCATGATTGCCGACATAACGCGGTTCTTCAAACAGGCCTCCGCAGACCTGTCGAGCATCGATTTTACCTTGTCCCTCGGCGACTGGCTCAAGCAGAACCGGTACAGCGAGGCTTTCGTGCGCAACCACCTGACGCCGATGGCTGCTGCAATCTGGTCCACCCCGTCGGCACAGGTGCTCGATTTTCCCGCCGCCAGCTTCATGCGCTTCTTCGCCAATCACGGCCTGCTCAAGGTGCGCAACCGGCCCGCCTGGCGCACGGTTGCCGGCGGCTCCAGGCAGTATGTCCAGAAACTGGTTGCCGAGGGGCAGTTTGACGTGCGCACAGACTGCGGCATTGCCGAGGTGTCCCGGCAGCACAACGGTGTTACCATCCGTGACTGTCACGGGCGGACACACAGGTTCGACCATGTGGTCATTGGAACTCATGCCGACGAGGCGCTTGCCATGCTGGATGATGCCGATGCGATGGAGAGCGATCTGCTTGAAAAGTTCGGATACTCGAACAACCTTGCGGTCCTGCACACCGACCCGGCGCACATGCCGCGGCGGCGGCGGCTGTGGTCAAGCTGGAACTATATCGAGCGCGCCGATGAAGCAGGGCACAGGCAACTGACCGTTTCCTACTGGATGAATTCGCTGCAGCCGCTGAAGACTGAAACCGACCTGTTCGTGACGCTGAACCCGTCCGGCACGGTCGATCCGTCCAGGACCTTGCGCCAGTTCAACTACACCCACCCGATGTTCAACTCCGCAGCGATGGCTGCACAGCAGGATCTGTGGGACCTTCAGGGCAGGCGCCGGACATGGTTCTGCGGCAGCTATTTCGGCTACGGCTTCCATGAAGACGGGTTGCAGTCCGGCCTGGCTGTCGCCGAAGACCTGAGCGGCGTTGAAAGGCCGTGGCAGGTGGACAACCCGTCAGGCAGAATTTGCCGCAAACCGCTGATTGTGCCGGAACCGGGCCGTGAGGCGGCCGAATGAAGCATACCCTGCCAGAGGCAGCGATTTATCACGGCGACGTCGTGCACAAGCGGTTCGCACCGCTCAGGCATCGGCTTTCCTATCGTGTTTTCAGCATGTTACTGCCCCTGCACGGCATCAGCGATGTGTGTGGCAGAACCAGGTTCCTGTCCCACAACCGCTTCAACCTGGTGTCGTTCCACGACCGCGACCACGGCAGGCGCGACGGCTCCAGCGTTGCCGATTTCGTCACGCAAACCATGCGCGCCGGCGGTGTCGACACAGACGCCTGCGACCTGTTCGTGCTGTGCTATCCGCGCGTGCTCGGCTACTGCTTCAATCCGCTGACGACCTACTATGCGATCTCTGATGACGGCAGCATCGCCGCCATGCTGTACGAGGTCTCGAACACGTTCGGCGAACACACCCATTACCTTGTCACCGGCGGCACGACCCGCAACGGCACGCTGGAACAGGGATGCACAAAGGCGTTTCACGTGTCACCGTTCAACGAGGCGGACGGCGAATACGGGTTTCGCGTCACCGCGCCGGGCGAGGCAATTTGCGTCGGGGTATCGCTGCGGCGCGACAACAAGGCCATTCTCAATGCGTACTTCAGCGGCAGCAGAACCGCGCTCAGCGCGCGCAGCCTGGTGTCGGCAGTGGCCCGTCAGCCGCTGATGACCTGGAAAATTATTGCCGGCATTCACTTCGAGGCGCTGCGCCTGTGGATAAAGGGTTTGAAAATACACCGCAAACCGGCGTTCACCGGCTTGACGGTGCACAGGACGGAAAGACTTGAACGATGAGTGACGAACTACTTCACGCCGGCCCGCGACCCACCAGGTCCCGGCGCGGCCTGACTGGCCGTGTGCTTGAATTTCTGGGCCGGCGCATGGTGAAAGACCGCCTCAAGGGGCAGATCGCGGTAACCCTGCCGGACGGCCACCAGTTGTTCCTTGGGCAAAAGACACCGGACAGCTACAACGCCGACCTCACGATAAACTCGTACAAGGTGCTGGCAAAATCCATCCGGCGCGGATCGGTCGGCTTTGGCGAGGCCTATGTGGCCGGTGATATCGAGAGTACCGACCTGGTTTCGCTGTTCCGGTTTTTCCTGATCAACCGCAGCGCGTTCATCAGTGCCGGCGGCAAGCTGTTCAAGGTCAGGCTTGGCGACAAGCTCGCCCACCGGCAGCGCAGAAACACACTGGCCGGCAGCCGGCGCAACATTGCCGACCACTATGACATGGGCAACGATTTCTACGCCCGCTGGCTCGACCCGGGCATGACTTATTCAAGTGCCCTGTTTCAGGGCAAGGACCTCAGCCTGGAAGCGGCGCAGGACGCCAAATATGCCCGCGCCCTGGAGCTGGCAGCCGTGGCCGAAGGCGACAACATCCTGGAGATCGGCTGCGGCTGGGGCGGGATGGCGGAACACGCGGCACGGGCCGGCAGGGCGGTTGACGGCATCACGCTGTCGCGCCGGCAGCTTGAGTTCGCACGAGACCGCATGAAACGGCAGGGTCTTGACGACAGGGTTTGCCTGGCTCTTCAGGACTACCGCCAGGTGCAGGGCCGCTATGATGCGATCGTTTCGATTGAGATGATCGAAGCGGTCGGAGAGGACAACTGGCCAGCCTATTTCGCTACGCTGTCGCGGCTGCTGAAACCTGGCATGCCGGCCGTCATACAGGCGATCACCATCGCACCGGAACACTTTGACCGCTACCGGGCCAAGGTCGATTTCATTCAGCGCTACGTTTTTCCCGGCGGCATGCTGCTGACCGACAATGCGATTGCCCGACATGCGGACGATCACGGCATGACGCTGGTCCACAGCGAAAAATTCGGGACCGACTATGCCAGGACCCTGCGCGCCTGGCGGCAAAGCTTCAACGCGGCGTGGCATGACATCGCTCCGCTTGGCTATGACGAGAAATTCAGGCGCATGTGGCTGTACTACCTGACCTATTGCGAGGCAGGCTTCGACGATGGCGCCATCGATGTGGGTTTTTATGTTCTGCGCAGATCGGCGCAATGATCCGTGTGGCACGCAGTTTCGTTAGAGATATCAACGCACTAATTCAACCATATACTTCAACGCCAGGACACACGAAATGCTTCAACGCAATCCGGACAGCTTCAGCATGGCAGAGTTCAACATGGCCGACTATTTCGAAGGGCGTACGCGCGCCTGGGGCATGTTCGAAACCATCACCGGCAAGGTCAAGAAATCGTTTGTCGCCGACATTGAGGGTCGCTGGGACGGCGACGACTTTCTGCTGGAGGAGGATTTCACCTTCTCCGATGGCGAGAAGGACACCCGCATCTGGCGCCTGAATTTCACCGACGACGGCCGGTTTCAGGCAAGTTGCGCCGATACGCCGTCACCGGGCAAGGGGGTGATGACGGCGAGGCGCGGCGACCTGGCCTACTCGATGAGCCTGAACATCGGCGGCAAGAAAATGATGCTGTCGTTCTCGGACCTGTTCTACCAGATCGACGAGCACACGGTGCTGAACCGCGCCAAGGTGAAGAAGTTCGGGATCCCTGTCGGACAGGTCCTGATCTCGTTCCGCAAGATTTAGGACCTGACCGACCATCCACCCCAAAAACAGAGGCCCCGCCCGGGGGGCGAGGCCAGCATCAGGTAAATGCCACTACAGAGGGGGCAGGCGGCAAATCCCAACGCATTCCAGTGCAACTGAAGCGTGTTTACTCAGCCGCTTCGTTCTGTGACTGGTCACACATCTGGGCGATCTGATCACCCAGCATGGAGATGGCATGGCCGACATCGCGGAGCTTGCTGTCCTGCTGCTTGTTGGCCAGCGAGAGCGACGCGGTGAAGTCCATGTCCATTCTCATGTTGGCAGCCTTGCAGTTGCCGATCTGCGTATCGAGTTCGGACAACCTCTCAGCCAGTGCCTGTTCGCGTTCGGCCAGCTCACGTTCCACGTTGGCGACTTTCTGGAACAACGCCTCCTCGCGCGCTGCCAGTTCCGCTTCAACCTGCGAGATCTTCTTGTTGAGCGCCTGTTCGCGTTCGGTGACATCCGACTGCACGTAGGTTATCTGCTGCTGCAGCATCTCCTCGCGCTTGTTCAGATCATCCTCGCGTTCTTCGAGGATCAGCAACAGTTCCTTGAGACGGGTCTCCGTCACTGTCAGGCTGGGGCCGACAAGGATGTCGCGCAGCGTTTCAAGCTGGTCCGGAGTGGGTTCCTGTTCCGACTCGGTCACGGAGTTGTGGCCGACTGGTGCCGGTTCAGCTTCCATGACTTCATTATCCTGCGCACTGGGAGCGGCATTCTTCTTCCGGTTCAGTTTTTTCATCTGTTGACCCTCCGTCCGGTCTGATTCTGCTTCAAACTGGGACACATGCCCCTTTTTCCAGATGTGTTGCTCATGCTCGGTTTCCGCCAGATAATAGTCGTAACCGGCTAAATTTGGCTCCATTGCAGGCTTTTTCGACCCTTTGAGCCTGCTATACTGGGTTGTCCGCATTTGCATTTGTCTTTCATATCAATCAGTACTGCCCGGAACTGACGCAAGTGCCGTGCCAAACATACCGTTGCGTTATTTTTCGCTGTTTTCCGCCGACGACGCCCTCGCCCAGCGTTGTCATTCCATTGACCAGACGTCCCATTTTGATTCACCACTGACGCGTAATTCCTTTTTTGAACAACATGTTAACCACTGCAAGAACAACGCCAGCAACCGCCACGCTGATCCTGGTTACCGGGCTTTCAACGCTGTCGTTGAACATGTTCATTCCGTCATTGGCGAAAATTGCCGGGAGCTTCGGGGCCGATTACAGTCTCGCAGCCGTATCGATTTCAGGCTACCTGGGTATGACCGCAATCCTGCAGATCATCATCGGGCCTTTGTCAGACCGGTTCGGCCGGCGGCCGGTGATGCTCGCCGGCCTGATGATTTTCATACTGGCGTCTGCCGGGTGCCTGCTGGCCACGGATATCTGGACATTCCTGGCATTCAGGATGGTGCAGGCCAGTGTCATCTGCGGGGCGGCACTGTCCCCGGCCATCGTCCGGGACATGCTTCCGGCCCGCCAGGCAGCCAGCCTGCTAGGCTACATCAGCATGGCGATGGCGGTTGCCCCGATGCTGGGACCAATGTTCGGCGGGCTGCTGGACGAGCTGTTCGGCTGGCGGGCCAGCTTCGTGACGTTCGTCGTTGTCGGCATGCTTGTTTTCGGCCTGTGCTGGATCGACCTGGGCGAGACCAATCAGCACCGCTCTGACACATTCGCCGATCAGTTTGCGAGCTATCCGGAACTGCTGAGCTCGAAACGGTTCTGGGGTTACTCCCTGTGCATGGCATTCTCGACGGGCGCGTTTTACGCGTTTCTGGCCGGTGTACCACTAGTCGCCAAGACCCTGTTTGCGATGTCGACAGGCACACTTGGCGTCTACATCGGCAGTATTACCGGCGGGTATTTCGTGGGCAGCTTTCTGTCCGGACGCTATGCCAAACGCTATCATCTGACCAGCCTGATGATCGCCGGCAGGATCATCGCCTGTGCCGGCCTGACCGCAGGCCTGATGATATTCCTGGCCGGGCATGTGCACGAGTTGTTTCTGTTTGGCGCAACCATCTTTGTCGGTCTGGGCAACGGCCTGACCATGCCGAGCAGCAGCGTCGGTGCCATGTCCGTGAGGCCGCGCCTGGCCGGAAGTGCGGCAGGCCTGTCCGGTGCGTTGACCGTCGCCGGCGGCGCCGTCATCACATTTCTCACCGGCGCCATGCTGAGCGAGCAGAACGGCGTCTATGTGCTGCTTGCCATGATGCTATTGTGTTCAGCACTCGGCCTGATGGCCGCGCTGGCTGTCCGCCGGCTTGACCAACTCGACACCCAGGACAGGATTCCCGAGGGTCAGTAGCTGCAACAGCATCAATGCGTACGGCCGGCAATCAGCAGACCGGCATACCCTGCAGCGCCGCCAGACGCCCGGCGCACCGCTGTACCCGGCTGTGTGAGGTGCTGCAGCTCCAGCGTCGTATAGGGCCGCTGCCACAGCCAGGGCCGGTTCTGCACCGCCTCGAGGTCATGATGGGGCAGGGTTTCGTCGGTGAAGGCTAGAAAATACAAGGTGAAATCGCGACCGCCGACGACCTGCTTCGACAGCAGCCGCATGCCCATTGAGCCCTGATAATGTGCAAGTGCGGCATCCAGGTCCGACACCCGCAAGGTAATCTGTCCGACCTGCGCACCGCCGCCCAGCGGCAGCTCCGGATCACCGGGAGAGGTGCGCGGCTGGCCGGCAAATGTATGCTGCAGCAGTTCGATCTGATGGCCGTCCGGGTCCGTGAGGTGGCACATGTAGCCGATGTCGAGGAACTGCCGCGGTTGCGAGACCGGAACACCTGCCCGGCTGAGCTGCTCGAACGCCATGTCCACATCCGGCAATGTGATGCCGATCTTCCAGTATTCATCCAGGGGGTCGTGCATGTAAGGCTCGCCCGCCGGCAGCGGCCGCAGTTCCAGACAGGCCCCCGGCCCGCCATAGCCAACCCGCAAGATGTCTCCGGCGCGCTCGACAGCCATGCCGAGATGCCCGGCATAGAACTCGGCCAGGCTTTCCGGCGAGGTCACATTCAAAGCGACTCCGTCCAGGCTGCCGTTGTTGTGCCGGCTGTCAGCGGTCATGAGAGCACCTCCAGGCGAAGAAGAACACCATCGTGGCTTGCGTTCGGTATCAGTATCGGCAGGGAGCGACTATGACACTTTCAGCGGCCGCCAGCCAGCCGCCAGAAGAATGCCCGCCGTGGCCAGAAACAGCCCGAGCCAGGCCAACGGGCTTGGCCATTCGCCGAGAACCGGTATCGCTGCCAGCGCCACCATGCCCGGCACCATGGCCATCATCGCGGCGGTTGACGACGGGCCGATCGTGCGTACTGCAGTGGTGAACAGCAACACGGCCACAACGCTTGGACCAAGCCCCTGATAGGCGCCCTGCAGGACAATCTCCGACCAAGGCGCAACGTCCAGCGCCTTGGGCAGAAAAGCCAGGTAGAGCGGCCCGAACCAGGCAAGATTGATCGTCGGTATGCACACCATGGCCTGCATGGGCGTGAGCTGCCAGGCCTTTGTGCCGATCATGTTGATGGCGATGAACAGCGTCGAGCCGATGAACATCAGATGGCCAATCCACGCATTGGGCGCCACGCCGGCGGTGTCCCGGTCCCAGCCGATCAGGCCGCAGCCGACCAGAATCACAGCCATGCCGACTATTTTCCATGCATCCGGCCGGTCTTTCAGCCATATCCAGCCGAGAATTGCGGCGAAGACCGGCAGTGTGCCGTTCATCATGATGCCGG
>JBCCVY010000171.1:0-7814 GCA_039194725.1 Pseudomonadota bacterium | reverse complement strand
CGTTTGTCACCCTCGGGACAAGCCCGAGGGTGACAATGATGAGATGATGTGAGATTCAACCGTTTTTCGGGGTCAGAGAACGGCCTGAGCGAGGCGAAGAAAGCTGTTCGAGCAGTATGAAGAACGGCCTGAGCGAGGCGAAGAAAGCTGTTCGACCAGTATGAAGAACGGCCTGAGCGAAGCGAAGAAAGCTGTTCGACCACCAAAAATGACCGCTTGCGTGAGCGGAACAAAAAAGCTCCTACCCGCCCAGTGCCTTGAGCACCGCCATTGACGGCCTGCCATTGGGTTTCATGCCGGCCTTGGCCTGCACCTTCTTGATGGCGCGGGTGGTGATCGGACCGATTTTGCCGTCGGCTTCGCCGATGTCGTAACCTGCGGCCAGCAGCAGTTTCTGCAGTTGCAGGCGCTGAGCCCGGGTGAGACCGGGGTCGTTTGTCGGCCAGGGTTTGACCAGCGGGCCTCTGTCCTTCAGCCGATCGGAAAGATGTCCGATGGCAAGCGCATAGGATTCAGCGGCATTATAGGAATACAGCGCATTGAAGTTGCGGGTGACCAGAAATGCCGGGCCTGACTTGCCGGCCGGCAACAGCAGGCCCGCCGAGTAGTTGCTCCTGAGCGGAGACCCGTCGACATTGGTCAGGCCGCGTTTTGCCCAGGTCTGGACGGATGCCCGTCGCTTGCGGCCGCTGGGGCCGCGATAGCCTTTCGGCAACTTGACCTCGAACCCCCATGGTTCATTGGACCGCCATCCGGCCTTGACCATGAAGTTGGCGGTGGAGGCAAGCGCATCAGGTATGGAGTTGACCAGGTCGCGGCGCCCGTCACGATCGAAATCAACCGCGAGCCGCCGGTAGGTTTCGGGAATGAACTGGGTCTGGCCGAAAGCCGATGCCCAGGACGAGTACAGGTCATCGAGGCGCACATCGCCTTTCTGAACCAGCTTCAGTCCGGCAATCAGCTGGCGGGTGAACAGGCGCCTCTTGCGATTGGCGCAAATCAGGTTGGCCATGGCGTGGGGCAGGAAGAACTCACCTCTGATCTGGCCATAGTCGCTCTCAATTCCCCAAAGCGCGGCAATGATGTAGCGGTCGACGCCATACCTTTTTTCCACCGCAGCCAGCGTTGACGCGTGCTTTTGCATATTCGCCTTGCCATCGGCGATACGGGCCGGGTCAACCAGGAAAGCCATGTAGTCCCAGATCCTGGTCCTGAACTCCGGTTGCGAGCGTGAGAAACGCACGACCTTTTCATTGAACTTGGCGCCGTCCAGTGCCTTGTCGACAAGAGACGGCCTCACGCCGGCGCGCTTGACGGTCTTCTTGATGTTGGCAATGCAGCCCTTGGTCACCTTGGCATGTGCGGGAAGGCTCATACCCGCCAGAAGGGTCAGAGCCAGGGCAGCGGTAACCGTGCGCAGCATGTGAGATGTCTCCTGACGATAATCAGGCCCAGGGGCGGGCCTCGGCCATCTTGGCTTCATAGGCATCAATTGAGGCCTTTTTTTCGAAAGTCAGGCCAATGTCGTCGAGGCCGTTGAGCAGGCAGTGCTTGCGGAACGGGTCGAGGTCAAATTTCACAACACCGCCGTCGGGTCCGCGGATTTCCTGAGCCTCCAGATCGACTGTCACCGTGGCGTTGGCGCCGCGGCGCGCATCGTCCATCAGCTTGTCCACGTCTTCCTGCGGCAGCTTGATGGGCAGGATGCCGTTCTTGAAGCAGTTGTTGTAGAAGATGTCGGCGAACGATGTTGAGATCACGCAGCGGATGCCGAAGTCGAGCAGCGCCCACGGTGCATGCTCGCGTGATGAGCCGCAGCCGAAATTGTCGCCGGCCACCAGAATCTGGGCATTGCGCCAGGCCGGCTGGTTGAGGGTGAAATCGGGGTTCTCCGAGCCATCGTCATTGTAGCGCATCTCGTAGAACAGCGACTTGCCGAGACCGGTGCGCTTGATGGTTTTCAGGAACTGTTTCGGGATAATCATGTCGGTGTCGACATTGGTGGTCGGCAGCGGTGCCGCGACGCCGGTCAGTGTGGTGAACTTTTCCATCAGGCTGGTCCTTCAGCTGAGATCGAATAAACTTGCGCCAGCCCAACATCGACGGGAAGGCTTCACCGATGTGTGCCGTGTGATTTGCACAAGGTCAAGTATTGCCTTGTTTCGCCCTGAGGTCGGGCAGGCCGATGCCGGTTGATTCAAAGCCGCCGTCTACCGACAGGATCTGGCCGTTGACAAAGCTGGCCTTGTCGGAAACCAGGAAGTGAATCGCTTCGGCAATTTCGCGTTCTTCGCCATAGCGGTTGAGCGGAATCGAGTCGTGGTAGCTTTGCCGGATGACGGCATCATGGACCTTTTTCGCCATCTCGGTGTCGACGGGGCCGGGACATACGCAGTTCACCCGGATTCCCTGATTGCCGTACTCGGCCGCCTGCTGCTTGGTGAGGTGAATGACACCGGCCTTTGAGGTGCCGTAGGCGACCCGCAAGGTGGAGGCGCGGTGTCCGGAGATGGATGCGATATTTACAATCGCACCGCCGCCGGAGCGCAACATGACAGGCGCAGCTGCCTGAACGGTCAGGAACGGGCCCGACAGGTTGGTGGCCATTATCGCCTGCCAGACGTCAAAGCCGGTCTGGGCGATGGGGCCGAAGTCGGCGATGCCGGCATTGTTGACAAGGCCGTCGAGGCGACCGAAGTGGGCTGCTGTCTGATCGACGGCGCGTTCGACCTGGTCGGGATCGGACACGTCACAATCGATGCACAGGCCGGTGTCGTCGGGAATGGTCTTTTCGGCGGCATGCAGCGTTTCGCGATTGTTGTCGATCAGTGCAACACGCCAGCCGTTTTCAAGAAACAGCCTGGCCGTCGCGAGGCCGATGCCTCGGGCAGCACCGGTGACGAGGCAAACTTTGGAGGATGCAGTTGTCATCAATTCGTCTTGTCAGGTCAGATGACGCCGTAGCGGCGCAGGAAATAGTAAATCAGGTAGGCGCCAAGCACATAGGCAACTGCACGCCCTATGCGCTTTCCCCACATCTCGATGTTGTCCTCGGGTTCTTGCTCCGAGGTTGTGCCAGTGCCGAGGAGTTTTTCTGACTGCTCACCGAGACGCTTGAGATCTGCTTCGGCCTTGCGAACAGCTTCTTCGTTGCGGTCGGGTTTGCGGGCCATCACTGCACCGTGCGCGGCTGCGGCGCTGAGGCCTCGATCTCGGCTTCGAGCTGGGCCACCAGCTCCTCGGACAATTCAAGCTGGTGAGCTGCCTCGTGAACCATGACCTGGGTCAGGACGGCAGACAGTTCGTCGCCCTGTTCGACCCAGTAGTCCAGCACCGCCCTGCGGTACAGTACCAGCATCGGATGGCCGGCATCGGATTCACGCAGCAGTCCCATGATGTCGAACGGCGTCTCGCTGCCAACCTCGTCCATGGTTTCGTCGTCGGGGAACTCCTCGACGGTGATGGCAATCTCGCCGGTCATCTTGCGCAGGGATTGCGGCACCTGTTCCCAGGTCTTGCGGGCTAGATGCGAGATATCTGCAGCAGAGGGCGCACGCATGTGCGACCAGCGGCTGTCATTGTGGAACGGTGAGTTCATGAGCTCAATGATGCCAGCACGGCGCGCGTATTACCAGAACGTTTGTCCGGCCTGATCACCACATCGTGCTGTCGGTTTTAGTGTTGCGACTTTTCCCGCAGCGCGAGCTGTGCTCGAAGCGTCAGGACATGCTGGCAGCGGCATAGGCCATCATGGCGCCGGATGCAAGTGTTGCTGCAACAAGAAAGATCAGGACACGGCGCAGAAAACGGGTGTCGGCAGCAGGTGTCGTCGTGGACATAAGGCCCCCATACTCCAAAATCACGAACTGGCTCACGAGTGATACGCGAATTCGTTTTGACCGGCAGTTGCCCCAAGCCGGATTAACTAGGTTTGCAACATATTCGCGGGCGATCCGCAAGGGCGAACCGCGACTTATCTCAAGTTAGTTTACAGACACCCTTAAGTTAGCGTGCGAACGTCCACAAAATGGCCGGCGATGGCGGCTGCGGCGGCCATGGCGGGGGACACAAGATGGGTCCGGCCCTTGAAACCCTGGCGACCCTCAAAGTTGCGATTTGACGTGGACGCGCAACGCTGGCCAGGCTTGAGCTGGTCGGGGTTCATGCCAAGACACATGGAACAGCCTGGCTCGCGCCATTGAAAACCTGCCGCAGTGAATATGCGGTCCAGACCCTCAGCTTCGGCCTGGGCCTTCACCACGCCGGAACCGGGCACGATCATGGCATAGTCCAGCCGCTCGGAAATTTTCTTGCCTTCAATGATGCGTGCGGCTTCGCGCAAATCCTCGATGCGGCCATTGGTGCACGAACCGATCCACACAACGTCCAGGCCGATATCGGTGATCTTGGTGCCGGGAGCCAGGCCCATATAGTCCAGCGCCCGCTGCTTCGAGGCCCGCTTGGCCTCGTCGGTGATATCGTCCGGGTTGGGTACGGCACCGGCCACCGAGATGACATCCTCAGGCGAGGTGCCCCATGACACGATGGGCGGCAGCGCCGCGGCATCCAGGGTAATGACCTCGTCGAAATGGGCGCCGTCATCGGAGAACAGGGTTTCCCAATAGGCCATGGCGGCATCCCAGTCGGCGCCTGACGGCGCCATCGGGCGTCCCATCAGGTACTCATATGCCTTTTCGTCCGGCGCGATCATGCCGGCGCGGGCGCCGCCTTCGATGGTCATGTTGCAGACGGTCATGCGGCCTTCCATGGACAGGTCGCGGAATGCCTCGCCGGTGAACTCTATGACATGGCCGGTGCCGCCGGCAGTGCCGATTTCACCAATGACGGACAGGATGATGTCTTTGGCCGTCGCGCCGCTGGCCAGTTTGCCGTCGACCTGCACCTTCATGTTGCGGGCCTTTTTCTGGATCAGCGTCTGGGTTGCCAGCACGTGCTCCACTTCCGAGGTGCCGATGCCGTGGGCCAGCGCACCGAAGGCGCCGTGGGTCGAGGTGTGACTGTCACCGCACACGATGGTGGTGCCGGGCAGGGTGAAACCCTGTTCCGGACCGATGATGTGCACGATGCCCTGCCGCGTGTCCGTTTCGGAAAAATATTGCACGCCGAACTCGGCAGCGTTGTTGGCCAGGGTTTCAACCTGGATGCGGCTTTCTTCTTCCGCAATGCCCTTCGAGCGGTCGGTGGTCGGGACATTGTGGTCCACAACGGCCAGGGTCTTTTCAGGGGCGCGGACGGTGCGCCCGGTCATGCGCAGGCCCTCGAACGCCTGCGGACTGGTCACTTCATGGACCAGGTGACGGTCGATATAGAGCAGACAAGTGCCGTCTTCAGCCTCATGAACCAGATGGTCGTCCCAGATTTTGTCATACAAGGTGCGTGGGCCAGCCATGAAAATCCTCATATCAGTTTGGAAGTGTTCGAAATTGGCGGCAACCTAGCGAGGCTGGGCAGGTTTGTCATCTGGAAACGGTTTGCGAACCGCAAGATGCAACACTTCCAGCAATGTCTGCCGGCCGGTTTGTCGGTTGGCTTCCGGGCCAGCTGGAACCTTGTCAGGGCAATTGGCCCTGCCGGCTCGTCGGCCAGTCGCGCGATCGGGATCGGGCGCGCTCTGCTCAGTGATGGCTGGCGCGCTTGCGGACTCTCTGCAACGCTGCACGGCAGCGCGTCTGTTTGCTGGCAAGAAAAAATGCCGGAGTGGTCAAAACCGCTCCGGCATCATTTCGAGTGATAGTCGGATCTAGTGCTTGAAGCGCTTGATCTCGCCGGACTTCAACCGCTCCATGTACGAGTTCATTTCCCGCTTCACTATCGGCATCAGGAAATAGAGTGCCGTGATGTTGACCACTGCCATGGCAAAGATGGCGGCGTCGGAGAAGTCGATCACCGGACCCAGGCTGGCCGAGGCGCCGATGACCACGAATACGCAGAACAGGATCTTGAACACCAGCTCCTTGTTCTTGCCTTCGCCGAACAGGTACGTCCAGGCTTTCAACCCGTAATATGACCAGGTGATCATGGTTGAGAAGGCGAAAAGCACAACAGCGATTGCCAGGATGTACGGGAACCAGCTGAAGCCTGTTGCGAAGGCTGCCGAGGTCAGCGACACGCCTGACACGCCACCAACTGTGGCGATTGAGCCACCGTCCAGAACAAAGTTGCCGGTTGCCGGATCAACGATCAGCAGTCCGGAAATGGTGATGACCAGGGCGGTCATGGTGCAGATCACAACCGTGTCGATGAACGGCTCAAGCAGGGACACCAGCCCTTCGGTGATCGGCTCCTTGGTGCGCACCGCCGAGTGGGCGATCGCAGCCGAGCCAACCCCTGCCTCGTTCGAGAACGCGGCGCGCTTGAAGCCCTGGATGAGGGCGCCGACAAACCCGCCGGCAACGCCCAGGCCGGTGAAGGCGCCGGCGAAGATCTGCCCGAACGCCCAGCCGATCTTGTCAGCGTTGAGCAACAGGATGACCAGTGCGGTAAGGACATACATGACGCCCATGAAGGGAACCACCTTTTCCGTCACATTGGCGATGGACTTGATGCCGCCGACAATCACCGCAAAGACGATCAGGGCGAATATGATCCCGGTGATCCAGCCCGGATAGGCACCCACGACGCTTGAGATCTGGGCGTGGGCCTGATTGGCCTGGAACATGTTGCCGCCGCCAAAGGCGCCGAGAATACAAAAGATGGCAAACATCGCAGCCAGAATCTTGCCGCCTGGCAGGCCGCGCTCGGCAAAGCCTTTTGACATATAGTACATCGGCCCACCGGAAACGGTGCCGTCTTCGTACTCGTTACGGTATTTGACGCCGAGCGTACATTCGGTGAACTTCGAGGCCATGCCCAGAAGACCGGCCATGATCATCCAGAACGTGGCGCCGGGGCCGCCAATGCCCACGGCAACCGCCACGCCGGCAATGTTGCCAAGCCCGACGGTGCCGGACAGCGCGGTTGCCAGGGCCTGGAAGTGACTCACCTCGCCGGCATCATTGGGGTCGGAGTAATCGCCCTTGACGAGCTGGATGGAATGCCGGAAGCCCCTGATCTGGATGAATCCGAAATAGACCGTGAACAGGGATGCAGCGATCACCAGCCACATCACGATCCATGGAAAATTCGTGCCGGGAAACGGCGAGAAGATGAAACTCACAAATGGACCGGTTAAGGTGGCGAAGGTTTCATTCACGGCCTGGTCGATGGACCTGGCCTCCTGTGCAAAAGCGGTGGTTGACCCCGCCGCGCTCAGCGCGAGGGCCGTAATGGTAAGTTTTTTCATGAGACGTTTCCTTATCCGACAACCGTGACCGGGACAGTTGCTGTCATGACGAGATTTGCCGTTGAGGTGCCGAATACACGGCTGGCAAAGCCACCTTCAGATGATCGCGCAACGACAATCTGGTCTGCGCCTTCCTCTTCGGCCACGGCGTTCAGCAGGTCGGCAACATGGCCGTGCCTCACGACGCCACGCGCCGACAGTCCGTCTGCTTTCAAGGCATCCACAGCCGGTTGGACGATGCGGCTGCTGGCGGCGGTGGTTTCTTCTTCGCGCCGCTTGTGGCGCTGCTCGTTTTCCTCCGGTGTCTGAAAGCTGTATGGCGACCATTCAATCACGTAGACGACAATCAGTTCGCACGTCCCAATCTGTTTGGCCTGTTTCTTGGCGAAGGCAACGGCTCGTTCCCCTGAACCGCTGCCGTCAAGGCCAATTACTATTTTGGCTGACATTGCACCCTCCTTTTGCTCTGTACGCGTTCAGTAAGGCACGTTTTGTCGCAGGCTGAAAGTTT
>JBCCVY010000170.1:0-7832 GCA_039194725.1 Pseudomonadota bacterium | reverse complement strand
GTGAACCCGGCCGGTATGCTCAAAGCCGGTGAACAGATATTGGTGAAGGCATAGGCGATCCCGAGCCATTCAACATAGTTGCCGAACTTGTGGCCATCACATTCTTCGACAAAGCGGTTCTCCACCGGATAGGGCGCAACGATGGTCGCCGGGCACAGCAACAGGTCGTAGGTTTCGAAAAACTCAAGTCCGCGCCGGAACATGGCGGCGCGCTGGTGCTCCGCCCTGGCGATCTCATCTGCGCTCAGCGCCAGGCCCTGTTCGATGTTCCAGATCACCTCTGGCTTGAGCTTGTCGCGATGGGCTTCCAGCAATGGCTTCATGGAAATCGCGAAGGACAACGCCCGCAGGACATGAAAACACTCATGGGTCTCCGACAAGTCGGGATGGGCTTCCTCGACAATGACCCCGGCGTCTTCCAGACGCCGCGCCGCCGCCTCGACGATTTCCGCCACCTCGGGGTCAACCGGCGTGATGCCGAGATCACGCGAGACTGCCACCCGTTTTGGTGTCCAGTCCGACCGGGCCTGGCCGAGAAAACTGGTTTGCGGCCGGGGCTTGGACACCGGATCGCCCGGCTCGGCGCCACACATGGCGTCAAACAGCAATGCCAGGTCCTCCACATTGCGTGCCATGGGACCTTCCTGGCCAAGGTTGCCGTCCACCTGGCTTGCCCGGCTGACGGCGACGCGTCCCGGCGATGGCCGCATGCCGCAGATATTGTTGAACGAGGCAGGATTGCGCAATGACCCGCCCATGTCGGACCCGTGCGCAAGCCAGGCGGTGCCGGTGGCCAGGGCGACCGCAGCCCCGCCGGAAGAACCAGCCGCAGAGCGTGCCGTGTTCCACGGGTTCAGGGTCCGGCCAAACACCTCGTTGAAGGTGTTGGCGCCGGCCCCGAATTCCGGCGTATTGGACTTGGCGTAGACAATGCCGCCTTCCGCCTCGAGATGGCTGACCAGCAGGTCTGACGTGCCGGGTACATTGTCAGCGAAGATCAGCGAACCCATTGTCGAGCGCACGCCCGCCACATCCGCCAGGTCCTTGATCGGCACCGGCATGCCGGCCAGCAGGCCGCGGTCGCCAGGCGGTTTCTTCAACAGCTCGTCGGCATGGTTGCGGGCGCGCTCGAAACACAGTGTGGGCAGCGCGTTCACCTGGCCGTCAACCTCGGAAATGCGCGCCTCCAGCGCGTCGAGCAGGTCATGCGGGCTCACGTCACCGCCTTTGAGCCGTGCAACCAGCGCATTCGCGGTCTGCCCGATCAGCGACATATCGGCCATTGTGTGCCCCTCATGGTTTCTGACATATTCAAACCCGAGCAGATCGTATACATCAAGTGTTGTGACAACACCGCGTTGCCCTTGTCAAAAGGTAAATTTCAACATGAACAAACAGCTTTCGAATATTGCCGTGCGGGATATCGAAACCCTGATCCATCCCTACACCAATCTCTCGACGTTCCGGGAAACGGGGCCGACCATTATCGAGGAAGGCAAGGGCATTTACGTCTACGACAGTGACGGCAAGCAGTACATCGAAGGCCTGGCCGGTCTGTGGTGCACATCACTGGGCTATGGCAACCAGGAGCTCGTCGACGTCGCCGCCCAGCAGATGAGCCGGCTGCCCTACACCCACATCTTTGCCGGCAAGTCCAACGACCTGGCAATCGAGCTGGCCGAAAGCCTTAAAGAGCTGGTGCCGTGCGAGGCATCGAAAATGCTGTTCTGCTCTTCCGGGTCGGAAGCCAACGACATGCAGGTCAAGCTGACCTGGTACTACAACAATGCCCGCGGCAAGCCGGATAAGAAGAAGCTGATCTCGCGCATCAAGGGCTATCATGGCGTGACGGTGGCGTCGGGTTCGCTGACCGGCCTGCCACCTGTCCATGCCGACTTCGACCTGCCGATCAACAACATCATGCACACCTCGTGTCCGCATCACTACCGCTTTGCCGAGGATGGCGAGACCGAAGACGAGTTCGCCACCCGCATGGCCACCGAACTGGAAGACCTGATCATCCGCGAAGGCCCCGACACCGTGGCCGGCTTTTTTGCCGAACCGATCATGGGCGCCGGCGGAGTGATCATTCCGCCGGACGGCTATTACGCGAAAATCCAGGCGGTGCTGGACAAGTACGACGTGCGCTTCATCGCCGATGAAGTGATCTGCGGCTTCGGCCGCACCGGCAAGTGGTTCGGGTCGGAAGCCATGGGGATGAAGCCGACCTCGGTGTCGATGGCCAAGGCCATAACCTCGGCCTACATGCCGCTGGGCGGCATTTCCATCGAGGAAGACATGTACCAGGCCATGCTCGACCAGTCGAAGAAGATCGGCGTGTTCGGTCACGGCTATACCTATACGGCCCACCCGGTCGCAGCGGCGGTGGCGCTGAAGACCATCGAGATCTACAAGCGCGACGGCATTGTCGAGCATGTGGCCAAGCTGGCGCCGCTGTTCGAAAGCCGGTTCGACAAGCTGAAGGATAATGAGCTCATCGGCGATGTGCGCGCCAAAGGGTTCATCGGCGCGGCAGAAATCGTCGAAGACAAGGCCACCAGGGCCTCGTTCGATCCGAAAAAGATGGTCGGCCCGGCAATGATGAAATTCGCGCAGGAACGCGGCCTCATGGTGCGCGCCATGGTGGACTCAGTTGCCCTGTGCCCGCCGCTGATCATCACCGAAAGCGAAATCAACGAGATGTTCGACCGCTATGAAGCGGCCCTGGACGACACGGCACACTGGATAAAGTCGGAGGGCCTGCGCGCCGCCTGATCAAGGAACGGCAACCGTGACACGTGATGCCCGGCCGGTCGCAAACTGAAGCTGCCGGCCGTTTTCGCTGCGGCGGATCGGAGACGTGATGCGGCCGCCGGCCGGCTTGCGGGCAACCTCGGCAAACTCTCCCTGGCGCAAGACGAGGAAGGCAATCTCGTCGTAACCGGGCGAGGGAATGGCCAGCGCGGCACGCCCATCTGACAGCGTCACGATTTCTGTCAGGTCCTGCACCGGAGATCCGATGGCGTGATTGGAGTAGCCTCCAATGCTGGCAACCCTGCGCAGTTTGCCGTCTGAAAACCGCCAGGCCTGCAGCACCCGGCCCAGATGCGGGGTCCACACCGCCGTAATCTCGATTTCGCCGTCGCCGTCGAGATCAGCAAACTCCGCTGGATTCAGCCAGCGGTTGGTCTTGCCGATGTGCGGGGTCTTGGCCCTCAGCCGGAGCCTGCCGTCCGCGACACCGTAAACCGCCAGGGCAGCCCCTTCAGTCAAGCTGCTGAGCACCACGACGATCTCGTCACGACCATCGCCATCCAGATCAATCAAACGGGCCCGGCGATCCTCGAAGACGAAGCCGTCGGGCAGGACATGTTCGAGGGTTCGACCATCGGCCGTTTTGACCAGCAGGCCGCCGGCCTCGATGGCATCTCCCAGGATGGCGTGGGCATACCGTTTCGTCGGCCGCGTCAGCCACGCTTCGGCGACATCGTTGGAGCCAGTCGACACCAGGCCGTCCGGCAGCCGCTCGCCGTCCTTGCCGTGAACCTGACCGCACATCAGCATTGCGGCGAACATGACACAAAGCCGCCTCATGCCCTGTCGAGGGCCTGTTCCAGGTCCGCGATCAGGTCATCGGTGCTCTCTATGCCCACAGACAACCGGATCAGGTTGTCGGGGATCGGACTGTCTGAGCCCTCGATCACCTTGCGATGCTCCGCCAGACTTTCGACGCCGCCAAGCGACGTTGCCGGCAGGAAAATCTTCAGCGACCTGACAACCCGGCCGGTTTCTTCCATGCCGCCCTTCACGCATATGGACATCATGGCGCCGAAGCCGTCCATCTGGCGACGCGCGATTTCATGACCGGGATGGGACTGCAGGCCGGGATACAGCACCTTTTCCACCTTGGGGTGATGTTCCAGGTGCCGCGCCACCGCCAATGCGCTTTCGGCAGCCTTGTTGACCCGCACGAACAAGGTGCGCATGCCGCGGATCAGAAGCCATGCCTCAAACGGCGCCAGAATGCCGCCGGTCACATTGCGGATGTGGCGGGCTTCCGCCCAGCGCGCATTGTCCTCACCTGTCACCAGTACGCCGCCCAGCACATCGGAATGTCCATTCAGGTATTTGGTGACGGAGTGGAAGACAATGTCCGCACCATGGTCCAGTGGGCGGGTCACGACCGGACTGGCGGCCGTTGAATCCACCGCCAGGTCGGCGCCGGCTGCATGGGCAATGTCGGCCACCGCCTGGATGTCTATCACATCCCATACCGGGTTGACCGGCGTTTCCACCCAGACCAGTTCGGTCTTGCCCTGCACCACTGCGGCCTTGAGTGCGTTCAGATCAGTCGGATCGACATAGGTTGCGGTGATGCGCTGCTTGTCGAGCATGCGGGTCATCAGGTCACGGGTGCCCCAGTACATGATCTCAGGCGCCACCACGTGCGCGCCCGGTTTCAACGTCTCCAGGAGCGCCGCGATGCCGGCCAGTCCGGACGCAAACACCAGCGCGTCATGGCCGTTTTCCAGCCGGGCTATGATTTCTTCGGCCTGATCAATGGTCGGATTGCCATAGCGTGAATAAAGATGCGTGTTGCGCAGCTCGTAGTCGGCGTCACGGGCAAAGGTCGTGGCGGTGTGCAGCGGCGGCACGATGGAACCGGTTGCTTCTTCGACGGAGTGCAGAGCGTGAGCGACGAAGGTCTCAGACGACCTGGTGTCTTCAGACATGCTGGCCGCCGTTCACATGAATTTCGGCGCCGGTGACGTAAGACGAGGCCTCGGTGCACAGGAAGTAGATCGCCTTGGCGACCTCTTCCGGCTGGCCGAGACGGCGCAGCGGAATGCTCGGAATGATCTTCTCGGTTCCCGGCGACAGGATCGAGGTTTCGATTTCTCCCGGCGAAATGGAGTTCACCCGCACGCCCAGCGGACCGAAATCATTGGCCATTTCCCGGGTCAGCGAGGCAAGGGCGGCCTTCGATGTCGAATAGGCAGCGCCGGCAAACGGATGCACGGCCGTGCCTGCAATGGAGGTCACATTGACCACCGATCCCTGACCTGCCTTGAGCTCGTCGACCAGACCGCGCGCCAGCATGACAGGCGAGAAAAAATTGACGTTGAACACATGGTTCCAGTCCTGTGAACTGGTATCGAACGTGTTCATGCGGCCGCCGCCCTCCAGCTTGGGCGATATGGCGGCATTGTTGATCAGCGCGTTCAGCCGGCTGCCCTGGTCCTTGAGGCGTTCCTTCATCTCGCCGACCCCGCGGCGCACATCGTCAAAGTCGGCCAGGTCAATCTGAATGTGGTCTTCCGGCCCCATCTCCCAGGGACAGTTTTCCGGAAACGGCTGGCGCGAACAGGTAATCACCCTCCACCCGGCCGACGAGAACCGTTTCACCGTGGCATGCCCGATGCCGCGGGAGGCACCGGTCAGGATCAGCGTCTTGCGATCAGCATTGTCAGTCTGGTTTGCGGGCATAACAGCCTCCATTGACGAAGATCAGCGATCTATACGGCAATCGCCGTCACGGATAAAGCCGCGTCTTGCTCCAGCCATTGTCATCACCATTGCGCTGGAACACCATCCGGTCATGCAGCCGGAACGCACCGTCCTTCCAGAACTCGATGTAGACGGGCTTTACCCGGAACCCTGACCAGTGCGGCGGACGTGGCACGTCGCCAATGGCGTATTTCGCGGCATACTTGGCAACCGCTTTTTCCAGTGCAAACCGGCTTTCCAGCGGACGCGACTGCTGCGATGCCCAGGCACCAATGCGGCTGTCACGCGGTCGCGAGCTGTAATAGGCATCGGCCTCCTCCTCTGACACCACTTCCACCGGTCCCCGCACCCGCACCTGCCGGCGCAGGGATTTCCAGTGAAAGCCGAGAGCCGCCTTGCGTGATGCCAGTATCTCGGTGCCCTTCTGACTTTCGAAATTGGTGTAGAAAACGAAACCGCGCTTATCGAACCCTTTCAGCAGCGTCATGCGCACATTGGGCATGCCGTCGCCATCGACCGTCGCCACGCTCATGGCGGTGGGATCGTTCGGTTCCGAGGCCCTGGCCTCCTCAAGCCAGTCTGCAAACAACTGCAGCGGTTCGTCGCGGGTGGTGAAGTCGGGTTGTACGGTGTCGGTCGCGCTCATTGCAGCCTCGGGTAAAATGTTCAATCGATATGATCAATATGGTACGGCTTTGCCCGCTCAGCCAGTTCTTTTCCACCATCTACATTTGGCGGTGGACCAAATGCGGGTTTTAGTGCAAATACAGTTTACTTTCCTATGGTTTCGAACAGCAAAGGGTGTTGTCCATGACCCAGACGGGATCAATCATGGCCGGCAAGCGCGGGCTTGTGATGGGGGTTGCCAACAACCGCTCCATCGCATGGGGCATTGCGAAGGCGGCACACAGTCACGGCGCAGAACTGGCATTCACCTATCAAGGTGATGCGCTGGGCAAGCGGGTCAAGCCGCTGGCGGAGGAACTCGGCTCCGACATTGTGCTGCCGTGCGATGTCACCGACGCTGCCTCAATGGATGCAGTGTTTGCAGAACTGCAGAAACGCTGGGGCAAGCTTGACTTCGTGGTGCATGCCATTGCGTTCGCCGACAAGGACGAATTGAGCGGACGCTATGTCGACACGTCGGAAGAAAACTTCAACAAATCGCTGAACATCTCGTGTTATTCGTTCACGGCCATCGCACAGCGAGCTGAAAAACTGATGACCGACGGCGGCTCACTGCTGACGCTGACCTATTACGGCGCCGAAAAATGGATGCCACATTACAATGTGATGGGGGTCGCCAAGGCCGCGCTTGAAGCGTCGGTGCGCTATCTGGCGGCTGACCTGGGCGAAAAGAACATTCGCGTCAACGCGATCTCCGCCGGGCCGATCAAGACGCTGGCCGCCTCCGGCATCGGCGATTTCCGCTACATTCTGAAGTGGAACGAGTACAACTCGCCGATGCGCAAGACCGTCACCATAGACCAGGTCGGCCAATCCGGCGCCTACCTGCTGTCCGACATGAGCCAGGGTGTGACCGGCGAAGTGCACCATGTCGATTCGGGTTATCATGTGGTCGGCATGAAAAACCCCTATGCTCCCGACATGAGCCTCGAGCAGAGTGACTGAGGCATTTCCGGAACTGTGGTTTATCCGCCACGGCGAGACCGATTGGAACCTGAAGCGACGCATTCAGGGGCAAACCGACATTGCACTCAACGAGACCGGCCATGCGCAGGCGCGGGCGATCGCGCAGGCCCTGTCAGGACTGCATGACAGCCTTGATGGCTTTGATCTGCAGGTCAGCCCGCTGCACCGTCCGCGGCAGACCATGCAATACATCGTTGACGGTTTCGACCTTGACTGGACCAGTGTGACCATTGACGAGCGCCTGAAAGAGCTCAATTTCGGCGAGCTGGAAGGCTCGACCTGGCCAGACCTGAATGCCCGCGGACTTGATCCGGAAAAAGACCCCGAAGGCTATCACGGCTTCAGGCCGAAAGGCGGCGAAAGCTATGCCGACGCCACGGTGCGGGTGCGTGACTGGCTGGACAGCCTGGCCTGGCCCACGATCGCGGTCGCCCATGGCGGCATCAGCCGCATCGTGCGCGGCATCGTGCTCGACCTGCCGGTCGCCGAAATACCGAGCCTGCGCAATCCGCAATGGAAATTCTATCGCCTCAAAGACGGCGAGATCGAATGGTTCCGGGCAAGGCCGGACCAGTAGCCAAAGCCACAGCGCCAAAGAAAAAGGAGGCAAACCTGCCTCCTTTGAGTTTGACGTGACGCGTCCAACGCTCTTCGGTCAAATCACCCCGTTT
>JBCCVY010000169.1:0-7843 GCA_039194725.1 Pseudomonadota bacterium | reverse complement strand
GACACAAAGAACTTGCAACCAAGTTCGCTGTACATTTCATCGGCGAGCTGCTGGCCTCCGCCATACTGGATCCAGCTGTTCTGTTCCTGCGCCGTCATCCCGAACGGAAACGCGGACAGGAACGCGATCGCAGGAATCTTGTCGTGCCAGTAATATGGCGTGCCGTGGCCCATCTCGACCTCGCCTTTCCTGACCGCATCTAGGGATTCGAATGGCTTCACCAGTTCACCGCCGCCAAATACCTTGACCCTAAGCTTGCCTTCGCTGCCTTGCTCGATGAACCTGGCCAGCAGTTCCGCTCCGGTACCCAGGCCAGGGAAATTTTTCGGCCACGTCGTCACCATGCGCCATTCACGCAAACCCTGTGAGATGGCTGGGGTTGCCAAGCCCGCTGTACTTACCCCGGCGGCTCCAGTCACCGCTGCTTTTTTAAGAAAGTCGCGTCTTTTCATCAGACAAAGCACCCCTATTTGATTTCGCATCCGGCACAACGGATTTTCACACGCAGTTATTCGCAACAATACCGTGCTGACGCGCTTGCAGCGCCGAGACAGGAGTCGACACCTTGCGGGATCACTCGAAACTTGGCCCTGTCATGTCTGTTCAGGCACAATTCTGGTGCGCAAAGGTCTCCTTCGATCAGTTCTGCATGGCAACGCATTTATTGCCGCCCGATAATCGCCATAGGCAGGACAAAATGTTTTGCACCCATGCGTGGCGATCCAGCGGCGTAAATGTGGTCAAAGTTGGTTAAGGATGCGGGGGCTTATTGCGGGAGCTACATAAATGACTTGTGCCAATATCTGCGGAACTGCACTCACTCGGATGTCGGTGGCCATGCTTGCGATCTGCTTTGCGCTCTTGTCGCTGGGGTTGCCTGCCCAGGGACAACAGGTCCTGGAGAAGGTTCGCCAGGACTCCAATGCCGGCACCGTCAGGATCATGACATCGGGCTTCGAGGGTGCCCGCATGATCGACGAGATTGCCTTCACCGTAAACGAGCCCGGACAAATGCGGGTTCTGACCATGATCGGTGATGGCGGCGTTCAGAACGTGAACGACATCCTGTTCCTGCGCGGCATCGACATGGGCGTCGTGCACCACGACACACTGGCGCTGCTGCGCAAGGAGCGGACCTATGGCAGGATAGAACAGCGGCTGCGGTTCATCACCAAGCTGTTTGATGAGGAAATCCACCTGATTTCGCGCAGCGGCATCAATGACATTTCCCAGTTGGCGGGCCGGAAAGTGAACTTTGGCAGGGCAGGCTCGGGAACCTACGCGCGCGCTGACCGGATTTTCAAGGCTTTGGACATCAAGGTGGTCCCGGTCAATTTCGACCCGACCCAGGGGCTGGAAAAAGTCGCTACCGGTGAGATCGCCGCAGCGTTGTACGTCGCGGCCAAGCCATCCCCGATCCTGCAGCAGATTGCGTCCGGTTCCGGCCTGCGCGTGCTCTCAATTCCCGCCACTGGCGGGCTGGAGACGGCATATCGCAAATCAACCCTGAACCAGAACGATTACCCCAACTTGATTTCGGACGACAAGCTGATTGACACCATTGCCGTTGAATCAATGCTGGTGTCCTATGTGTGGTCCTCCCCCAATGAGAGGTCCGGCAAAATAGCCAACTTCGTCACCACGTTCTTCGACCGGATCGGCGAGATTCAGCAACCCTACAGATCCGCCAAATGGCAGGAGATCGATGTACTGGCGGATGTTCCGGGCTGGCGCCGGCTGCAGATTGCGCAGGACTGGGTCTCGACCGTATATGCCGAAAGACGCAAACAGGATGAATTGCTGGTGGCCTCGTCCACCGATGCACTGGAACAGCAGTTCACCAATTTCCTCGCCTCTATCGAGCAAAGCGGCAGGCTGCAGCAGGTGTTTCAGGAGCCCGAGTCGGAAGAAAACATGGAAGACCTGTTTCGTGATTTCCTGCAATGGCGCAATTCCCAGAACGAGTAGCAGGGCACTTCGCCTCAGCAAATGGCTGCTAGTAAACCAGTGAAGGTAGCCAGAGAGCTGTCTGCGGGAACGCCAGCAACAGCGCGATCATCGCGAACATGGTGATCACGAAGGGTGCCGCGCCTTTCATCACGTCGAGCATCTCGCCGCGTCCGCGGACCCCCTGGACCACATACAGATTGATACCAATCGGCGGCGTGATCAAAGCCGTCTCCAGCAGCACCATCAACAGGATGCCGAACCAGACCGGATTGTAGCCGAGCGCGACGACAATTGGTGTAATCAAGGGGGCCGTGATGAGCAGCATCGACAGGGTTTCCATGAAACAGCCGAGGAACACCAGGATGGCGACGATCATCAGCATGGTCTGAAGCGGTGACAGGCCGAGCCCGGTTACGAAATCGGCAAGCGCCTGCGTCAGTCCGATGACCGACAGCACGAAGTTCAGGAACACCGCGGCCAGGATGATGAGCATGATCATCGATGTTGTGCGCATTGTGCCTTCCACCGCGTCGCGCAGCATGGTGACGGTCAGCTTCCCGTTCAGCGCCGCCAGCCCCATGGCTGCAACAACCCCCAGTGAGGCAGCTTCCGTCGGCGTCGCAATGCCGGCGTAGATGGAGCCCACCACCACCAGGAAAATACCTATCGGCGGGATCAGGGCCGGCAGCGCCTGAAACCGCTCCGTCCAACTTGCCCGCACCGGCTCGCCGCCCCACCCGGGCCGCAGCCAGCACAGCACAACCACCGTGGCCATGAACAACAGGGCAAGCGCGAAGCCGGGCACGAACCCGGCCAGGTAAAGCTCCGGCACCGAGGTGTCGGTGAGCAGCCCAAACAGGATCAGATTGATCGACGGCGGGATCAGGATGCCAAGGGTTCCGCCTGCCGCAATAGTGCCCAGGAACAGGGGTTCGTTGTACTTGCGCTTTTCAATCTGGGGAATTGCCACGGTGCCGATCGTAGCCGCTGTGGCCACCGACGAACCGGATGTCGCGGCAAACAGCGCGCTTGAGCCGACATTCGAGTGCATCAGGCCGCCCGGCAGCCAGCCCAGCCATTTGACGATGCCGTCATACATGCGTTCGGTAATGCCGGCGCGCAGCAGGATCTCGCCGAGCAGGACAAACATCGGTATGGCCACCAGCAGAAAGTCCGTCCCGGTCTGCCAGACCATGTCGCCCAGCGCGCGATGCAGCGGCATCGGGCTTTCCAGGTACTGCAGGATCAATCCGAGCCAGCCCAGCGACGCGGCGATAGGCACGGCAAATGCAACCAGAGCAACGAGAATGAGGAGTGGTTTGGCTACCATGTCAAACACTCTCGTCTTCGATTTGCTCGTCAATCGTCTTTGTTCCGATCAGCGAGTTCACCTTGTAGACATCACCGCTTATCAGCGACTTCAGGGCCGCGATGATCAGTAATACGCAGCACAGCAGGAAGAACAGCCAGCCGGCAAGCCACGGTATCTGGGGGATTGCAAGCGGCGTCCGCATGGGCGTTATGGAGTGGGAATTGTGGGTCAGCGTGTCGGCGACCAGTTGCCAGGCCATCACGCACACAAATCCGGCGAATCCGGCGAGCAATACGATGCCCAGCAGGTTCGATATGATCTTGAGCCAGGACGGAAACAGATTGTACAGCGCATCGACCCTGATGTGCGCCCGCTCGAACAGCGCATAGGCAAAGCCGAGACTTGTGGCGATACCGAACGCGTATCCGGAAAGCTCATCCGCGCCGCCGATACTGACATTGAGCAGCTTTCTCAGGAACACCTCGAGCGTGACCAGCAGGGCTGACAGTATGATCAGTGTGCCGCCGAGCCAGACTAGAATGCGGCTTGCCTGATGAGCAATGTGCAGCAGACGGTCCATGGCACCACGCCTCCGTTGATGGAAATGTGGCCGGCGGCAAATCTTGCCACCGACCAGGTGAGGAAACGGTGTGATTAGTTCTCTGCAGCGCTCAGTCCCAGTATCGGGCCCACTGTCTTGTTCCAGTTTTCAGCGCACTCTGCACCGCAGCGCTTTGCCCAGCGCGCCAGGATGACATCGTTTGCAACCTTGTCACGCAGCGCCAGATCGTCTTTGGACGGCTCGACCAGCTTCATTTTCCCCGGCTCGCCGATATCGCATTTGCCGCCGGTAATGCACGAAATCGCAACATCGTCCTCGGTCGCGGTCTCGGCCCACATGCGGTCGGTCAGGGCTGCAATCTCCTTGTTCAGGGTTGCCTGCTGACCCGGCGACAGTGAGTTCCACTTGTCCATGTTCATGGCACCGAAGGCCAGGCCCCAGCCGACGCGCAGCGTATAGGCGTGCGTGGCGACCTGGTGCCATTTGGCCTTGTAGGCCGACATTGTTCCGGTAATCCCGCAGTCAACCACGCCTTTTTCCAGCGCTGGAATGACCTCGGCAAACGGGACCGTGACGGATGTGCCGCCCACGCCCTCCACAAAGTCTCCCAGTGTCGTCGAATACACCCGGATCTTCTTGCCCTTCAGGTCGGCGAGGCCGCCAATCTCCGCATTGCACCACAGTGTCTGGCTCGGGAATGGGTAGAGCATCATGAGCTTGGCGTTGTAGGTGTCCGCGAAGGCTTTCTCCAGCGTCGGAAAATACGCTTCGGCGACCTTGCGCTGGGTGGCGATGTCCTGGGTCACGGAAGACAGGTCCGCGCCTTCAAAAACTGCGTTTTCCGCAGCCACGTACCCCGGCAGGCCAAAGGCAAAGTCAAACACGCCGTTCTTCACCAAGCGCATGATCTCAAAGCCTTTGAGGCCAAGTTCCGTCTGTGGCTTGATGTCACCGATGATGCTGCCACCGCTTGCCGCGCTGATGTTGTCGTTCCAGAACGGGCCTTCATGTTTCTGGTAATTGGTCAGGCTTCCCCAGGTGCCGACGGCCTTGATGGTGGCCGGTTTGTCCGCGGCGCCTGCCGTTGCCGCTGCGGCTGTCAGAATTGTTGCTGCTGCAATGAGCTTCAAAGTGGTCTTCATCATCATCTCCCTGATTGACGTTTGAATCTAAGGTCTTTCAATTTGCAGATCGGCCATGCCGATATCGATCTTCGGCGGCGCATCGGACATCACATCGGTCACCAGCATGTGGCCGGGTGCATGAGTGATGCATATGGATGGTTTGGCCGCTTCGATTGCCGCCTGGGGCGTGACACCGCACGCCCAGAACACCGGAACTTCACCGGGCCGCAGATCGACCGGATCGCCGTAATCCGGTGACTGCAGGTCCGCAATGCCGATGTCTGCCGGATTGCCCCAGAACACCGGCGTGCCGTGGGCGTGCGGATACTTCGCGCACAGGTCAAACACGCTCGGGATCAGGTCGGCCCGGTACGGGCGCATGGTCACGACTAGCGGACCATGAAACACCCCACCCGGCATGGTCTGCATGCCGGTCTTGAACATCGGCACATTGCGCCGCTGTTCAATGTGCCGGACACCGAAGCCGGCCCGGATGAGCGCCTCTTCAAAAGTGAAAGAGCATCCCAGCACAAAGGTCACCAGATCATCAGACCACAGCTCTGTGATGTCGTCGGCATGTCCCGACAGCACGCCGTCCCGGTAGATGCGATACCTCGGAATATCCTTGCGGATGTCGATATCCGTGCCGAGCCCGGCAATACCGGTTTCACCTGGTCTCGACAGTCCGATGAGCGGGCACGGTTTCGGATTGTTCAGGCAATACTGGAGGAAGTCGCCCGCATGCTTCAGGGCCAGGATGACGACATTGGCCTGCAGGTGATCCGGTGCCTGGCCCGCCGTCTGATCCGTGAACTCGCCGCTTCGCGCAAGCCTGCGAAGCTCTGCTCCAGATTTGATTTTGACAGCGACATTCACACCCGGCCACCTCCTGGGTTTAAGCAAAGATGGCTAAGCGCAAAAAATCAAATCGAACTTATTTTTCAAACTTGATAAATATTTTCTATCAATCGATCATCAATAAACGCCACCGCGCTTTCGCAGATGTCATTCATTAGCTTGTTTGCCGGACTGCCCGACACGTAGGACGCCGTGAAGGCGATTTCCGGCAGTCGCACCTGAGTTGCGAGAGGCACCAGCTCGCCAGCCGTCAGTTCCGCCTCGATAACGGCCCTGGGCACCGCGCAAATCCCCATGCCTGACTTTGCCAGCCGGATCAGCGCACCGAGCGAGGTTGATGTCGTCATGTCGGGCAGCTGCGATGAGTTCTGAACCAGCAACTCCCGGATCTGGCGGCTGGGTTTGGTATTGCTCGCGAACGTCAGAACCGACTGGCCCGCGATATCATCAAGGGTCCACTCAGCATGCAAGCCGGCAATGTCTCTGGACGCCGCAAATATCATCTCGTAGGCGCAAAGCTCGCAGTTGGTCACGCTGACCTCGGCAACCGGCCCCATCAGCAGCGCCAGGTCCACCTCCCGGGCAACCAGTGCGTTTCTCAGATTATCTGTTGAATCAACCCGCAGATCAAACGACAGATGCGGGCGGGACTGGTTGAGATGGCCCATGAAATCAGGCAGCCAGGTGGACACGATCGTTTCCGATGCGCCGAGCCGGATCGTCTGCCGAACGTTCGCTGTGGTGGCAAAAGCAGCCAGCACGTCCTGCTCGAGGTTCATCAGCCGCTCCGCGTAGGCAAGCAGGCGCCGCCCGTCTGACGTCAGTTCGGCATTTCTGACCTCGCGCTCAAACACCTCCGTGCCGAGGTCCTGCTCAAGCACCTGGATACGCGCCGAGACTGCCGGCTGCGTCAGATTGAGTTTTTCGGCCGCAGCCCTGAAGCTGCCGAGGCTGGCGATCCAGTAGAACGTGTCGAGGTTCCTAACGCGCATGAAGAATTCCGTTGCAGGCCATGCATCATTACAGCACGGCCTGGCGCCAATTCAAACAAACTGATGAAACCGGAGCCCTTTTAATAAATTCATTTTTTCTGACAGCGGTCTTATGGCTTCTGGTGCCGAGGGGCGCTGAGCAGCAGTTTCAGATTAGCCAGCGCCCGGCTTGCACGCCGCTCGACCTGTGGCTGTGTCAGGGCCGGCACGGCGCCCAGCACTCGCCTGATCTGCAGATCGCCAACCAGCAGGTCAAGGTAAAGACCGACTGCCTTTCCGGCATCGACAAAGCGCAGGACACCGGCATCTCGTGCCTTCACAAAAACATCTGCGATCAGCGGCGCCACAGCCCCCCTGCCCGCCTGGGTCAGCTCATGCGCCAGTTCACCTGACGGGTCTGCCGCGGCCGCCTTGTTGAGGGTGATGGCCCTGTCGCTGACCAGCAGTCCGAGAAGCAGCGGCCCCAGGGCCTTCAGCGTGGCCTCCGGCGGCCTGTCCTGCACCAGATCATGTTCCAGCAATGCCCTGACCTCGCCGGCATTGGCCTCGACAAGCGACCTGAACAATCCCTGCTTGTTGCCGTACCAGTTGTACAGCGTTTCGTTTGACGCCTTGGCGCGCTTGGCCACCGACAGCATCGATGTTGCCAGATAGCCTTTGCTGGCCAGCAGTTCCAAAGCGGCCTGCTCGATGCGTCGCTTGCGCGCCGCCTTGTTTTCATCCCGCATCAGTCAGGTCTCCTCGAGTGCTTGACAATAAGCGTACACATTGTTACGGATGCTTTCAACCGTACATTTAATTACGCTTATGGAGCAAATCATGATGACCTCCCGCCACACCAGCCACGCCAATGCGGCCCTGAGTACATTGATCGTTTTGCAGTTGACCATGCTCGCTGCACTGTTTGCACAATCCGCCCCGCATCCACCCGCGACAATTTCGCTGTTTGCCATCGCGCCGTTTCTGGCCGCCGCCCTGTCGGCTGCCACCGCAGCCATTGTTCTCGGGCCGCTGGACAGCGCTGCAGGCCGTGTCCTGTCAGTTC
>JBCCVY010000168.1:0-7893 GCA_039194725.1 Pseudomonadota bacterium | reverse complement strand
GCGACGCCGAGACACTGATCAATACCGAGGATACGGTGCATCGCCGGCTCGCCTACAATCTGACCACCAGGTTCCAGCTGGTCGATGCCGCCAGCCAGAATGTCATCTTTTCCGGACGTGCCTTCAGCCGGGTTCCGTACGACAGGCTGGATGCGTCATTTGCAAACGTTCAGGCCCGCGTCAATGCCGAGGAACAGGCCGCCAAGCAGGTCGGCCAGGAAGTACGAACCCGTCTGGCCGCATTCCTCGCGACCAACTAGGGCCAGGATCCATCATGGCTGTGATCAAGCCTCAGGCGTTTGAGGCTGCATTTGGCTCCCCGTCCGGCAGGTACAAGGGCGCACTATTGTGCGGCCCCAACTGGGAACTGCTCAACCGGTTGAAGACTCAGGCGGTGAAAAGTTTCACCTCCAACCATCCCGACGCAGAGGTGGTGCGGTTTTCCGATGCCGACCTTGCGGCGGACACCGGACGCCTGCTGGAGGAACTGCAGTCGATCTCCATGTTCGGCGCCGACAAGCTGATACTGGTCGACGCGGCCTCAAGCACGGTCCACAAGGCCTGCATTGGAGCCGTCAGTGTCGGGTGGTCGGATTGCCTGTTGCTGGTGACAGCCGGTGACCTGAAAAAGTCGTCGCCTCTGAGGAAGGAGTTTGAGGCGTCTCCGGATCTGGCAACCGCAATCTGTTTTGAACAGAGCGTTGGCGAACTGCAGGAATATGCCGCCACGTTCATGGCCGCCCAGAACGTTGCGATCGATCGCGAGGCAATCGAGCTTGTGGTCGATGCTGTTGGCGGCAATGCCGCCCTCCTCCAGACCGAATTGACGAAGTTCGCCACCTATGCCGGTGAAGGCGGTTCCGTATCGCTGGCCGATGCGACCGAGATTGTTGCCGGCAACGAGGCGGCGTCCATGGACGGGCTGATCGACGCGGTGTTCTCCGGCAGACCGGATGCCGCTGTCCATGCCGTGACAACGCTGCAGCAACAAGGTCAGCAGCCGGCCACTGTGCTGATAGCGCTGACCAATCACTGTGCCCTGCTGGTTGAAATGGCTGGCGCAATGGAAACCGGCCGGCGCCCGGATGCCATTGTCAAGGAATGGCGGCCGCCAATTTTCTTCAAGCGCCACAATGTGCTGGCCGGGCAGCTCAGGTCCTGCAGCCTGGCACAACTGCAGACGCTTGCCGAACGCCTGCGTACTGCAAATTCAGAAGTGCGGAGAAAGCCGATGGTCAACTGGCCGGTTGCCGAACGCTTCGTGATTTCAGCGGCAAGTTCACTGCGCCGCGCCGGATAAACAAGCCTCAGGATCTTATGCCAAGCTTGGAACAAACCGTGTCGAGTTGATCTAAGTTATTGTAATGTATAGTTAATTTGCCTTTTTCAGCAGATTTGGCGGCGATCGACACCTTCAGTCCCAAGGCTTCCGCCAGCAGTTTCTCAACGGCGGCAATGTTCGAGTCTGTTGCTTTTTTTGCAGGCTTGCCCGCCGCACCGGTAGCGGTGTCACGGGCCAGCGCCTCGGCCTGGCGAACCGACAATCCAAGCGCAATGATCTTCTGCGCCAGGGATTGCGGGTCTTCAGTTGCAATCAGCGCACGCGCATGGCCGGCGGTCAGTTTGCCGGTCTGCAAGGCTTCCAGCACCGATGCCGGCAAGGCGGTCAGTCGCAGCGTGTTGGCGATATGACTGCGGCTCTTGCCGATCGATTCGGCGAGTTGCTGCTGGGTATACTCAAACTGGTCGATCAGCTGCTGATAGCCGTGCGCCTCCTCAACCGGATTGAGATCTGCACGCTGGACGTTTTCGATCAGCGCGATTTCCAACACTTCCTTGTCGGAAAGTTCACGCACCAGCGCCGGTATTTGGTGCAGGCCTGCCTTCTGCGCCGCCCGCCACCGGCGCTCACCGGCAACGATCTGATAATTTTCACCGTCGCCAACCGGTCTGACCACAACCGGTTGCAGAATGCCCTTCTCGGCAACCGAACTGACCAGGTCATCCAGGTCTTCCTGGTTGAACACCTTGCGCGGGTTCAGGGTGTTGCTCTGAACCAGTTCAATCGGCAACTCCCGCAAACCGTTGGCGCGGCCCGGTGCCTGTTCAGCCACCGCTTCTTCCGGTGCGGCGTCACCGATCAACGCGGCCAGCCCGCGGCCCAATCTCTTCTTTGGTAGTGCCGTCATGATGTTTTCTCAGACTTCATTGCTGTACTCTAGGCCGCGCGTAATGAACGCTCACGGCGGATGATTTCCGATGCCAGACGGATATAGGCCTGCGATCCGGCGCACGTATTGTCATACAGCAATACCGGCTTGCCGTACGATGGCGCTTCCGACACCCGGACATTGCGCGGTATGACTGTTTCGTAGACCTTGGCGCCCAGTACGCCGCGGACGTCCTGTGCCACCTGTTCCGACAGCGAATTTCTGCGATCGAACATGGTCAGCACGATGCCCTGGATTTCCAGCGTCGGATTAAGGTTGGCCTTGACCCGCTCCACTGTGTTGAGGAGCTGGCTCAATCCTTCCAGGGCAAAGAACTCGCATTGCAGCGGAACCAGTATGGCGTGTGCGGCCGACAGCGAGTTTATGGTCAACAGGTTCAGTGACGGCGGACAGTCAACCAGGATATAGGAATAGGGGCTTGTCTCGCTGAACACGATCAGCTTTTCGATGGCATCCTTCAGCCGGTATGTCTTGCGGTTGTACTCGGCCAGTTCCAGTTCGGCACCGAGCAGGTCCATTGAAGACGGCACGCAGTCAAGGCCTGGAATTTCCGAACCCTGAACCGCCTCATGCAGATCAGCCTCGCCGACCAGCACCTCGTAGGTGGACACCTGCTCTGCCGCCCGCTCAATGCCAAGGCCGGTGCTGGCATTGCCCTGCGGGTCCAGGTCGATGACCAAGACCTTTTCGCCAACCGCCGCCAGCGCCGTGCCCAGGTTGATGGCAGTCGTGGTCTTGCCAACCCCGCCTTTCTGGTTGGCGACCGCCAGGATGCGGGGTGTTGGATCAGTCGGATGCTGTAGAATTTTCGCTGACACGTTCGGCCTCATGAATTTCAAGAATGCAGCCATTTTGCTGGGTGCGACTTGAGTGTTTGCAGAACGAAATATTCCAACATTTAGTAGCCTCGGTCAATTCAGCATCAACATCTTGTCCCTTCAGGAACAACATTCGTTGTGGATGAACCGGTAGTTGCGCCGCCAGTTCCAGTAATCCGGGCAATGGCGCCAATGCTCGGGCCACGCACACATCCACCGCCTGCTGCAAATCCGATTTGCCGAGCAATTCTACCCGGGCGTTGATGATTCGGGTGTTTAAACTGCACACCCTGCTCACATGCCGCAGGAACGCCGCCTTTTTTGCATTGGCCTCGATCATAACGACTTCGGCGGCGCTGTTGGTCCCGGCAAGCCATATCGCCAGCGGTATGCCGGGGATCCCGGCACCAGACCCGATATCGACAATCAGGCGCGCTTCTCCACTGAGATGATCACACAGTTGCAACCCGTCACAAATATGACGATGCCAGACCTGGTCGACTGTCGAGGGTGCAATCAGGTTGATGCGGGCCTGCCAATGCAGCAGCTCCGCCACATAGATCTGCAGCTTTTCCAATGATTCACGTGAAACATTGAAGACTTCAGGCAAGTCATCGGGCGTCACGCTGTCAGGAATTAACCATGTCTGCGCCATGGTTCCTCAGCTCGCCATCCGTGCGCCGGCTTGCTTGCGCATATGCGCGATCACCAGCACCAGCGCTCCCGGGGTCACACCGTCAATGCGCGCTGCATGGCCAATGGTTTGCGGGCGCCGTTCAGCCAGCTTCTGGCGGACTTCATTGGACAGGCCGGCGATCAGGCCGTAATCGATGTCGTCCGGGATGATGATTTTCGCATCACGGTTGAAGGCGTCGATCTCGGCCTTCTGGCGGTCGACATAGGTGGCGTAAACGGCTTCTGCCTCAATCAGCTCACGCAGGTCCCCGTCGGTGTGCAGCAGGTCAGGCCAGACCTCGCCCAGGCGGGTGAAATCCACATCCGGATATGACAGGTACTCGTACGCGGACCTGATCCTGCCGTCCTTGTTAGCCGGCAAGCCAGCATGGTCGGCAGCGTGCGGGCTGAGTGACAATGTCTGCAGCTTGTCACGAAGGCTTGCAAGGTTTTCCATCTTGGCCGCAAACTGTTGCTGCCTTCGGGCTGAGCACAGCCCCTTCTCAATTGCCAGCGGCGTCAGGCGCTGATCCGCATTGTCGGCACGCAGCAACAGCCGGTACTCGGCGCGCGAGGTAAACATGCGGTACGGCTCGCTCACGCCCCTGGTGACCAGGTCGTCGATCATTACGCCGATATAGCCCTGCGACCTGTCGATGGTCAGCTGATCCAGGCCGCACGCCCGGGCAGCCGCGTTCGCCCCGGCCACCAGGCCCTGGGCGGCGGCTTCCTCATATCCGGTGGTCCCGTTGATCTGGCCGGCCAGAAACAGACCCGGCAGCATTTTCAGCTCAAGCGCAGCATCGAGTTCCCGTGGATCGACATAGTCGTATTCGATCGCATATCCCGGCTGCAGGATTTTCACGTTCTCCAGGCCGGCGATCGAATGCACGTAGGCGTGCTGCACATCTTCCGGCAGCGATGTCGAAATGCCGTTCGGATATACGGTGATGTCGTCGATGCCCTCCGGCTCCAGGAATATCTGGTGCGACGAACGCTCGGCAAACTTGACAACCTTGTCTTCAATGGACGGGCAATAGCGCGGTCCCGTCCCTTCGATGAATCCCGCATACATCGCCGACCTCTCCAGGTTGTCGGAAATGATCTTGTGCGTGTGCGCATTGGTGTGGGTGATGTGGCAGCTGATCTGCGGCGCATGGGTTTCACTGGTCAGCGTCGAGAAATAGAACGGGCTGTCGTCAGCCGCCTGCTCCTCGAGCCCTGAATAGTCGATCGTCGTGGCGTCCAGCCGCGGCGGCGTACCGGTCTTCAGCCGGCCGATCTGCAGCCCGGTGCCACGCAGAACACGCGCCAGTCCGTTGCTCGGCTCCTCGCCGACACGGCCAGCCGGGATCTTCTTCTCGCCGATATGGATCAGCCCGCCGAGAAACGTGCCGGTCGTCAACACGACGCTGGTCGCAGATATCTCGCGGCCATCTTCGCTGACGATCCCGCAGATCCGGCCGTCGCCCATGGCAAAGCTGGCGACAGCCGCCTCGATCACCGTCAGCTTGTCATGGTGCAGAATTGCCGCTTGCATGGCATCACGGTAGAGCTGCCGGTCAATCTGTGCCCGCGGTCCCCTGACTGCCGGTCCTTTCGACCGGTTGAGCAGCCGGTACTGAATCGCCGCCTTGTCGCTGATCCTGCCGATCAGCCCGTCGAGTGCATCGACTTCCCGGATCAGGTGCCCCTTCCCCAGTCCGCCCATTGCCGGGTTGCACGACATCTCGCCGATGGTCGATTGCCGGTGCGTGACCAGGGCCGTGCGTGCGCCACGGCGCGCCGCGGCACTTGCCGCCTCGCAGCCCGCATGGCCGCCGCCAACAACGACCACATCAAAGTCTGTATTCCGGTTCTGGATCATGGTGCCTGCTCAATACACGAACTGTGGAAAAACATCAAAAAGGACTTCGTTTCACGTGAAACAAAATACGGTGATTCACGTGAAACCATGCTGCTCGAAAGCCACCGCTATTTTCCGATGCAGAACTTCGAAAAGATGCTGTCGAGCAGGTCTTCCGTTCCGACTTCGCCGGTCAGCTTGCCGATATTGCGGGAAGCTCTTCTGAGTTCTTCGGCGACAAGCTCGATCGGCAGCCCGGGCTTCAATGCATTGTCGAGATGCGCCAGCGCCGACTTTACTGCCTGGACCTGGCGCTCGCGCACCAGCAGCGCCGGTTCGTTGCTGCCGGCGAGCTCCGCTGCCATGCCGGACAATGTGTCCAGCAGGTCGGAGATGCCTTCACCGGTCAGAGCCGAAACCTGCAGGTCGGCAGCCGCCGGGCGACCGGATTTGCTGATATCGGCCTTGTTCCAGATTCGTAACGTTGGTGAATCGACACCGGTATTCTGCCAATCTGCCTCGGGGGAGGCGACACTGATGACGATATCAGCGTGCGACAGGCGCTGGTGTGTCCGCTCTATGCCCAATTGTTCCACATGTGAATCGGTTCTGTCGCGCAGGCCGGCCGTGTCGCTGATGATGATCGATGTGCCATCCAGGTCCAGTGACACCTCCACCACGTCCCGGGTCGTTCCCGCTTCGCTGCTGACAATCGCCACATCGCGCGCCGCAATGGCATTCAGCAGGCTCGACTTGCCGACATTCGGAGACCCGGCCAGCACCACCCGCACCCCCGCCCGGTTCAGATGTCCGCGCTCGCTGTCCTTGAGATTGTCCGTCATGGTGTCGATCAGCCGGGCAACGGCTTCGCGCACCCTGGGCAACGCTTCTGCCGCCACGCCTTCCTCATCGGTAAAATCGATGCAGGCTTCAGCCAGCGCACCAGCTTCTATCAGCTCGTCACGCCATTGCTGGAAAATGTCGGATGCCCTGCCGTCCACGTGAAACAGGGCCTGCCGGACCTGCGTGGCGGTTTCCGCCGCCAGCATGTCGTTCAGTCCCTCGACAGCGACCAGGTCGAGCTTGCCGTTGGACAAAGCGCGTCTGGTGAACTCTCCCGGCTCCGCCGGCCGGCAGCCGGGCAGCGAACCGAGCTCGGCCAGAAACAGCCGAACAATGCCGGCACTGCCATGCAGGTGAAACTCGGCCACGTCTTCACCGGTGAAACTGGCGGGTCCCGGAAACCACAGCGCAATGGCCTCATCCAGTTTCACGCTGCCCTGCGACACGTGCACCGACACCCGCTCAGCGGCACGTGGCCTCGGCAACCGGCCGCATGAACTCTGCAGCGCCGTTGCAGCTTCGCGCCCGGAGACGCGGACAATTGCCACACCTGCCTTGCCCGAACCCGACGACAATGCATAAATCGTATCAAGACTATCCGGCATATCACTCCGATCCAGCAACGAGGCAGCTTCAACCCATGTCGACTTCGACAGCCAGAAAGAACCGGCTCGCAACAGAAACCAGCCCATATCTGCTCCAGCACGACACCAATCCGGTTGACTGGTTTCCATGGGGTGATGAAGCGTTTACCGAAGCCCGCACTAAAAACAAGCCAATCCTTCTGTCAATCGGATATGCGGCGTGTCACTGGTGCCATGTCATGGCGCATGAAAGCTTCGAGGACAATGCTGTTGCTGAGCTGATGAATGCCAACTTCGTCAACGTCAAGGTCGACCGCGAAGAACGCCCGGACATTGACCGCATTTATATGGACGCGCTTCACGTGATGGGAGAGCAGGGCGGCTGGCCGCTGACCATGTTCCTGACGCCGGACCTGAAGCCGTTCTGGGGCGGCACCTATTTTCCGCCGGAGTCGAAATTCGGGCGGCCGTCGTTTTCACATGTGCTGCGTGAGCTTTCACGCATATGGCAGACCGAGCCGGAAAAAATCACCAGCAACACCGATGCGCTGCTCGAACGCCTCGCCGCACCGCCGCCCGCCAGCACCGACCCGGAACCCGACCATGGCCTGCTGCACAAGATGACGGAGCAGGTGATGCGTGCCGTCGACCCGGTCAATGGCGGCATCGGCCGGGCGCCGAAATTTCCACAAGGCCCGCTGTTCAACCTGCTGTGGTCGGTTCATCTTGGCGACCCGGACAGGCGATATGACGCAGCCGTGCAGCTGACCATGAAAAAGATCAGCCAGGGTGGCATCTATGACCATCTCGGCGGCGGCATTGCCCGATATGCGGTGGACGAAGAGTGGCTGGTGCCGCACTTCGAGAAGATGCTGTACGACAACGCCCTGCTGGCG
>JBCCVY010000167.1:0-7945 GCA_039194725.1 Pseudomonadota bacterium | reverse complement strand
TCTGCTGGCCGATGACCTGCTTGTAGATATCCACGGCCAGCATGTTGTACTGCCCGCCGATCACCTTGGGCAGGCCAAAATCGGTGATCACCAGGTTGAACACCACGAAGGCCGCCGAGATCAGGCCATAGCGCGCGCCGGGAATGGTAACGGTCCAGAAGGTGCGCCACTTGCTGGCGCGCAGCGACACCGCCGCCTCGTACAGTCGCGCGTCCGAGATCGACAGCGCAATCAGGATGATGATCATGGCGTGGGGAAAGGTGAAGAACACCGAGCCCACCACGATGCCGATGGGCCCATATATGCTTTCGCCCATGAGGAACTGCTTCAGGAAGCCCTGATTGCCGAACAGGTAGACCAGCGCGATGCCCGGCAGCAGTGACGGCACCAGGATCGGCGCCATGGCAATCAGCCGGAACACGCCTTTGAACGGCATGCAGCTTCGGCATAGCGCATAGGCGAAACCGAATGCCAGCGACACTGTGATCAGGGTCGAGATAATCGCGATGAACACCGAATTCTGGATCGACTGGAACAGCGCCGGGGTCGAGAAGTAGGTTGCGAAATTGGCCAGGCCATAATCCTGCACCGGACGGATCACCACTCTGCGGAACGTGTTGGAGTCAAACTCAGCCGGTGCGGTGCCTTCAAACCGCTCCGAGCCAACCAGGTAGACCGCTTTGTCGTCAAGTCCGCGCAACCGGTACTTCACGGGGCTGCGGAAACTGAAGTCCGGGAAGAATTTGGTCAGCGCCAGGCGTCCGTCGGAACTGGTTGCCAGATCGCCTTCCGGGATGAAACTGCCGCGATCGTTGATCTGCTTCAGCGTCTCCGCCGGCTGGTTGAAGGCACCGGCCTCATCGCTGACCTGCACTTCAAACTGTGCAAGGTCGAACCGGCTGGTCTCAAACGCCTTCGACAGCATGGCGTACAGTGGCAGCGCCAGGGCCACGATCAGGTACACCGCCAGCACGATCATGTAGCCGCGCATGATCCAGTCGTCTGAGCCCAGCTTCGGCTTGATGCGGCCACCGGCGGCCACGTCTGGGGTCATCGCATCGACGCTGCTCATGTGTCAGGCTCCGCCCCGGCAATGAACACTTTCAGCCGGTCACTGGGAATCTCGATACGCATCCGCCCGCCGACCTGGATATCCATGCGGCGCACAGCATTGATGGAGAAATCCGCCACGATCTGGCCATCGCCCAGATCGGCGCCGCTCAATCTTGTGCGCCAGAATGAGCCGAGAAACTCCATCTCATCGACCATGGTTTCAACCGTGTTTCCGGGCTCGCTGATCTTGTCCGGCGCCCCCGGTGAGCGGGCGCCGTCACCATGTGGAATAATGTCTTCAGGCCGGATGACAGCTGTCACATCCTGTCCATCAGCATGGGTGTGAGCCGCGCTTTTCAACTTCCGCTCACCAATGCGGACACCCTTGCCCTTGTTGTCAGCCACACAAGCAAGCTGATTGGTCTCCCCGATGAAATCTGCGACAAACAGCGACACCGGCTCCCGGTAGACGTCCGTCGGTGTGCCCACCTGTTCAATCACCCCATGGTTCATGACGACAATGCGGTCCGCCATGGCAAGCGCTTCTTCCTGGTCATGGGTCACCATGATGGTGGTCACGCCCAGCTTGCGCTGCAGATCCTTGACCTCATGGCGCAGGTGCACCCGCACCTTGGCATCCAGAGCCGACAGCGGTTCATCCAGAAGCAGGAGCCCTGGCGACATGGCGATGGCGCGGGCCAGCGCAATGCGCTGCTGCTGCCCGCCGGACAGTTGCGCCGGGTACTTCTCGGCCTGTTCCGGCAGCCCGACCAGTTCCAGCAGTTCGCTCACACGCTTGTCGATATCGGGTTTGGCAATGCCTGAGTTTTCAAGCCCGAAGGCAATGTTCTTTGCAACCGTCAGGTTCGGGAACAGGGCGTAGGACTGAAACACGATGCCGAAATCACGTTCCGACGGCGGCAGGGCGGAAATATCCTTGCCGTCCTGATGCACACTTCCGCGGCTCTGGATGTCCAGCCCGGCTATGGCCCTGAGCAAGGTGGTCTTGCCGCAACCCGAGGGCCCCAGGAAGCACACGAATTCACCTCGGTTCACCTCAAGCGAAATGTCTTTCAGCGCGTAAAAATCACCAAACGCCTTCCAGACATTTTCGATCCTCAGATAGGTTTCTGCCGTACTTGCCTGCCCCATCAGCGTTTCCCCGAACAACCCCCGTTTTGTGGCATCTTAACGATACCACACCGCCATAGATCAGAGGCACCGGCGATAAACCGGTGCCTCATCTGCAGTCTGTTTGCTAGCCTTTGGGCTCTGACTTGGAGTCGTAGCGTTTCTGCCACTCGTCCAGAATTGCCTTGCGGTTGTTGGCGGCGAATTCAAAGTCATTGTCGATCATCTTCTCCAGCAGGTTTTCCGGGAAGTGTTCGACAGGCTTGGCAACGCCGGGATATGCGACCACCGCATAACCGGAGTTGTACATCTCGTTGGCCTTTTTGGTGACGGTCCAGTCGACCAGGGTCTTGGCATCGTCAATATTGTCGGTACCGGCGACGATGGCGGTTGCCTCCATGTCCCAACCGACGCCTTCTTCAGGCACGATGATATCAATCGGCGCCCCGGCTGCCTTGGACTTGGCTCCGCGGAAGGCGAAAGACACACCGATCGGAATCTCACCGGCCGCCGCCATCTTGCACGGCTTGGAACCGGAGTGCGTGTACGCGGCAATGTTCTTGTGCAGGTCGTCCATGAACGCCCAGCCGTCTTTTTCGCCGAACATCTGCAACCAGCTCGACACGTCAAGGAAACCGGTCCCCGAGGAGTTCGGGTTCGGCATGATGACATGGCCCTTGTACTCGGCCTTGGTCAGGTCTTTCCAGGATTTCGGCGCGGTCAGTCCGAGCTTTTCACCTTCAACCGTGTTGAAGCACACCGATGCAACCCAGGCATCCATGCCGGTCCAGGTCGGCGGCGTGCTCTTGTCCACGAATTTCGGATCGAGATTCTCAACGCCCTTCGGTGCATAGGCTTCCAGCATGCCTTCCGACTTCAGCAGCAGCAGAGACGTCGCCGCCAGGCCCCAGATCACATCGGCCTGCGGGTTGTTCTTTTCCGCCAGCAGTTTCGCGGTAACCACGCCTGTGGAATCGCGCACCCAGTTGATCTTGATATCCGGATGATCGGCGTTGAATGCATCAGCGTACTTTTTCAGATCTTCCGCTTCGACCGCGGTATAGACCGTCAGTTCACCAGCCAAGGCCGCCGACATCGACATAACGCCGACAGCAACCCCCGCCAAAAGTCCACCAGCAATTTTCTTAAACATGACACCTCCTTGTCAGCGCATGATTTTTCTCGTCAAGCAGGTTGGCAACCATGCGTATACCGCCACCCAAAACTCACTTTTTTCCTGCTCCCCGCCAGATATGGTTGCGTTATGTGACAGATAAATGAAATCGATAATAATGATGCAACGCCCAATTCTATTTATAGGTTAGATTCTCATCTGTCAGCAGGCTGTGCTTGCGCACAATGGGCATCAACGACCCGCTGCAGCATCGGCGCGTAGTGGGAAAAGCCCGGTGTCTCCGTATCGGGCAGTTTGCCCGCATCATCGTAGTGGCGCACCTTGACGATATCGGCCAGGTTCGGGCTGCGTTCAAACGCCTCGATCTCGTCCGGGTTCATCGGTCCGCCCTGCAGGTTGAGGGAGTGCACGGAGGCATCCGACAGCTTGCCGAAATAGTCGGGGTCCACAGCGCACAGATAGCGCTTCGCGGCGACGTGATAGCGCACGCAATCCGTGACCACGGAAGGGAAAAATCCGGCCAGCACGCTTGCACCGGCTTCTTCGTGATACCTGTCTTTCGTGTCGGCCATGGAGAACATGCCGAACTCGCTGGTGAAATGCCCGATGTCATGCAGCAGGGCTGCGGTGATCACCACCTCGTTCTCGCCGGCTTGTTCAGCCAACCGGGCGCCCTGCAGCATGTGCTCGGCCATGGTGACGGGTTCACCGAGATATTCCTCGCCGCCGCGCCGCTCAAAGATGTCGGCCAGAAAACCGACAATCGTGTCCTGGGTCAGCTCACTCATGCCACGTGCGCCACGGCAGTGTCTTCCAGCACCGACAGTGTCGACAACAGGCCGTCCTTGTCGGCATAACATCCTTGCAGCCAGCGTGACCCGCCGCTGTCGCCATACCCGGTACGGCCATGCAGCACCCGGGTGTTGTCGACAATAAAGCACTCACCCGGATCCAGCTTGAAGCTGACCGCCATGGCCGGGTCATCGATGATCTCCCCCAGCCTGCGGTATGCGGCATAGTAATCGGCCATATCGTCAAACGGCACATCGGTGATCGCGGCGGTTGAGCGGTTGTTGAAGCGGATAGCCGTCAGTTCGCCGTCGGGGCTCAGCTCGATCATCGGTTTGCGGCTGACAAGATGAACATCACCGGTGCCGCGGTACTCAAATCGTGCGCAGTGGCGTGCAAGCAGGTCAAAGCCGTGCGGGTCGTCGTCACGCAGGCGACGGGCGGCGGCAAACCCGTCGACAACCTGACTGTCACCACCAGCAGCTGAGTTCTCAAGACAGTACAGGATCTGCAGCGTCGGAACCGGATCGCGATATGGATTGTCCGTATGCGCCTGCAGGCCAAGGCCAGTGTAGGCCAGGTTGGCCGGATTGACCTCAGTGCGCACTTCGAACCACTTTCCGTAATTGGTTTCGCGGACATAGCCAAACAGCGCTGCGACATCCAGCAGTGCACCGCTTTCCACTGGGCCACCGGTCAGCTTGGCAAACCCGTGACGGCGGACTGCGGACAGCCAGTCCCGGAGAGCGGCATCAGCTCTGAAGACCTCCGCATGATTGCCGGTCACTCTGGCGACATCAAACTTACTGGTCCAGATTTCGAGGCCCGGCGAAACCCAGCCGGGCGCCCGGTCCGCCTGCACATCGTAGGCATTGGCACGCAGCCAGTCGGACGGAAACTCGACCTGCTTGCCCTCCGGTGCAAACCCGGCCGTCAGCGCATTTTCAGCTATGGAGGCATCGACAATCTTCGTGCCTGCGGGAATATCGCCTAGCGTAATCAGGCGCTGGGCGTTTGAGGGCGACCGGGTTGCCGGATCCAGTGCATTGTCCCTCAGCCACACGGCGTGAAAGCGGGCTGTGAAACCGTCGCTCCACATCAGTTTGACCACATCGCCATCATCAGTCACTACTGCGGAAGACAAGCCTGTCATGGGTTTCTCCAATGCTCTCCGAACAATTTTTGAGACACTGGCCGCCACGCTATGCCGCTCTGCCGAGCCGGTCAATCGCCAGCGCGCAAATCAACTTCTCCATGACCGCGACAGCTATCACCGCGGCCCTCGTCATCGCACCTGCAATTGGCCCCGCGGCGGACCGGGTTGTTGTTCCGTGAACCGGAAACGGGCAGAATCGGGGCTGTCGCCGGGTGCGAACAATCCGTATTGTGAATAAAGCAGAGTGCAATGGCGGAGCGATCGATCTGGATCAGGCATGATGAAACAGCCCACAAGTCCTAGCCGCAGCGAGTTCCTGAGCAGGAGAAAATTCCTGTCAACCGGCGCAACCTTCCTGACAGCTGTTTCGGTCTCCACAGGAGCTCCACATGCCGCGGCTGAAATCAAGATGCCGGACTCGATGCTTTATCCGGGAACTGCCGACGAGCCTTACGGCAAACCTTCCAAACATGAGAGCCAGGTGGTCAGACTTGTGAAGGGATTGACCGAAAAACGCACAACGACCTGGTCCTACTCGCCGATACACAGGCAGAGGGGCATCATCACCCCGTCCGGACTGCATTTCGGGACCCATCATTCAGGCATCCCCGACATCGCGCCGGATGCCCACAGGCTGTATGTGCACGGCATGACGCAGAAGTCTCTGAGCTTTTCGGTTGCCGACTTGCTGCGCTATCCGCTCAGCGGCAACATCCGGTTCCTGGAGTGCAGCGGTAATAGCTGGCAGCAGGGCGCGTTCTCCAAGCCGGCGGCCAAGACCTGCGCCGAGCTCTACGGCCTGGTGTCCGGTTCGGAGTGGATCGGGGTCCCGGTCCGGCTGCTGCTGAACGAAGCCGGTATTGATCCACGGGCCAGCTGGGTGATCGCCGAGGGTGCGGATTCTGGCTCGCTGGCGCGAAGTATCCCAGTCTCCATCATGAACAATGACGCCATCGTTGCGCTGTATCAGAATGGTGAGCGGCTGCGCCCAGCCCAAGGATATCCTATGCGCCTGCTGCTGCCCGGCATCGAAGGCAACATGAATGTAAAGTGGCTGCGCCGTCTGGAAGTCACAGACCGACCCGCCTTTACCAAGGATGAGTCCCGGGCCTACACGGAAACCCTTGCTGACGGTTCCATCGAGGGCTTCAGCCTGTACATGGGTGTCAAGTCAGTCATCACCCACCCGTCCGCCGGACAAGTTTTGCCTGATCGCGGCTACTACGAGGTTTCCGGACTTGCATGGTCGGGCTTTGGCAGAATCCGGTCGGTGGAGGTTTCCGACGACGGCGGCGCCAGCTGGCACGCCGCAAACCTGCATGATCCTGTCCTCGACAAGGCGTTGACAAGGTTCTCCCTGCCCTGGAGATGGACCGGCCAGGAGGTGAGGCTGCAAAGCCGCGCAACGGATGCGCGAGGCAACGTGCAGCCTGGCAGGGCCGACTGGCGTAAAGTGTATCACGCCGGTTCGGTCAATCACTACAATGCCGTTCAAACCTGGTTCATCGACAGGCAGGGGGCCATCAGCAATGTTTTCTAGTTTTCGGCTGACATTGTTCCTGTTCTTCGCAAGCGCACTGGCTGCGACTGCCAACACCGGGGAAGTCCAACCGCCGCGCCTCGGCCAACAGATCAGCGAGGCAGATGTGGAGGCGATCAGCACGACTGTCTTTCCCGACGGCAGCGGATTGCCACAGGGATCCGGGAGCGCCGAACTGGGCCGGGAGATCTACGGCGAGCAATGTGCGTCATGCCATGGAGATACCGGCGCCGGGGATATGAAAAACACTGTGCCGCCCCTGGCCGGCAAGCCAAAGAAAGGCGCTGACTGGTCAACCGGCGCATCCTGGCCCTATGCCCCGGCAATATTCGACTATGTGCGCCGCGCCATGCCGCCGCGCAACCTCAAGCAGCTGAGCCCGGATGAGCTTTATTCGGTGACCGCCTACATCCTGCACATGAACGGCATCGTGACGCTCACCCAGCAGCTGGACCGGATGACCTTGCCCAAGGTCAAAATGCCCGCTGCCGGCTATTTCAGCAGCAAATGGAAAAAGTCGGAAAGCAGGCTCGACCCCTGAGCGGGAGTCTCATCACCACGGGCCTATGCGGCGTGAACAGGCTCGTGTTCCGTCACGGCACATGAACGGTCGATTAAGTTAGCGTTAACAGAATTTGATATTTACGTTAAATAACAATAGCTTAATTGACTTCACCACCCATTCGTAACACCTTTTCGTCACGCTCAGCCGATAACCGATCCAGTAGCGTGAACCTAACCGGGGGCGAAAGGAGTTGATGATGAAGTATTTTAGCTGCCTCAAGACAAACGTCGATCCACAACCGTTTCTGGATGAGATATCAGGCATCGATGGTGCCTGGGACAAGTCCACCGGACGCCAGGACAAGATCAAGGTGCAACGCGAAGCGCTTGCCATTCCCCTGCGCGGCCTGCGCAAGTCCGCCATCGGTGACCGCAAACGCCGCGATGTTCACGAAAGCCGCTGGACCACCGGGTCCAAACCGTATGTCGTGGCGCGCCGGTTTCTAGAAGACTTCGCTGCCGAACAGGACAGCATCCTGGGTCGGGCAAAGATCGTCTGCCTGCCGGCCGGAAAGCGCGTGTACCCGCATATTGACCGGGGTGAATATTACCGTGTGCGCAATCGCTACCATCTGGT
>JBCCVY010000166.1:0-7947 GCA_039194725.1 Pseudomonadota bacterium | reverse complement strand
CGCTGATGCTGTGCGGCCCGCTTAAGGTGCGCGACCTGCTGGTCGAGGGCAGGCGGGTGGTCAGCGGCGGTGAGTTGACCGGGGTTGATGCCCACACCGTTGCGCAGCATGCGCAGGCCCGAGTTGCGCGGCTGATGGCGTAGGGTGCTGCACCTTGGTCAGGTGAGAACAGGCCGCTCGCCATAGAGATCACCCACGGGCGAGTTCGGCGTCTCAAGCAGCAGGCCCAGGCCGTGTTCAGGTATGTCGAGCGCCGGTTGCTGTTTATCCGCCAAAGCCGCAGGCCCCGTAAAGGCGGCGAGGGCAACAATCAAACTGAATGCGATCCGTCTCATCTCATCAAGGGTTCCTATGGTTTCGTCTGTCCATATGTGACCGCACCGGGAGATAGTGTCCAATCGAACCGGAAGGCTGTGCCGATAGGAAAACTCTATCAGCGACCACTGCAACTGCGATTGGCATGTCGGCCGCGGAACTCTCATCTCGTGGGCACAACAAACAACGGAGAGAAAAGACATGGCATTCGAGGGCATATGGACAGCGGAGGTTTTTGGCCCGCATGGCTGGGACAAGCACGGCGTGCTGCTGCTTCAGGCAGGCCGCCTGGCCGGCGGTGACAACCAGCAGTGCACCATGGGCACGTACAAGGTGCGTGGCGACGGCATCGAGGCTGAACTGATGGTGGATTACTACGACGAACCCAGGACGATTTTCGGCGAGAGCGCGAAGAAATACACCACCAGGTTGACCGGCACGCTGAACGGCAGCGTCATCAAGGGTCTTGTTGTCCGGCATGACAGGCCGGAGTTCGAGTTGCAAATTCGCCTGACCAAACGCATGGACCTGTCGGATCATGACCAGGTCCTGCCGGCCGGGGCGCGCGGGTCCCATGACAAGATTGATCTCACCGACGAGCACGTGCTGCCAGCCTCGCGGCAAGGCGTTGCGCAAAGAACGGGATACGCAAATGACAACCTGTGACCTGGAGATGGCCACGCGCGGCCAGGTGAATGCGCGCCGCAACTACCTGATGGGACTGTGGGCCGGCCGCAAGCTCGGCATCGGCGACAAGGACCTGCCGCACTATGTGCACGAGGTCATGCTGTCCGACTTTCAGGAACCGGGGCCAGGTGACGTGGTGCGCAAGGTCAGCCGGGACCTGGCAGCCGTCGACGGGAAAATCTCAGAGGAAGAAGTGCTGCGGCAGTTGACGATGATGGAGAAGAGCGTTCGCTCGGAGCTGCTGGCGACCGACTGACGCCTCATCATCAGGTGTCGCGAGGCCGGCATCTCAGGCTCCGGTGGAGGGCCTGAGATGACCGGCGGCAAGACCAACGTCCTGCCGCATGCTGGTCTGGCTACGTGTTACGGTTTGTTGGCAAGGCACTTTGTAAGCTGCGCATAGCGGGCCAGCTGTTCCGATGCCATTGCCTTTTTGGTGGCGCCCATGCACCAGTTCTTGTGCACGGCATACTTGAGTTGCCAGCGCCTGCCGCTGTAGCCGCACTTCTTCACCAGGTTGGTGTTCTGCTGCTGTATGGCGGCCTGCGCATACTTGTTGCACTGCCCGGCCGTCGGCTTGCCGCCGGTTGCGTTGCAGCTGTTGAGCGATTTCTTGCGGGCGCGGTCTTCCTTGGTCAGCATGGCCATGGTGACGCCTTGCGTACTGCACCAGGCGTGATGTTTCTTGAAATTGGTGCTCCAGCGGCTGCCCTTGAAGCCGCAACCCTTGTTCTTGGCAGCGAATGCGTCGGAAACCGCGAACGAGGCATAGTTGTCGCAATTGTGCTGCGGGCCTGCGTGCGCCGCGCCGGCGCCGAGGAGCAGCAGCGTGGCAGCGGTGAAAATGGTGACATGGTTAGAGTTGGTCATGGCGTTTCCTGTTGTTCTTTGTTTGCCTGTTGACCCTCAGTAAACAACATCCTGTCCGAACCGGGCCTTAACGGGTCGTTCATGTGCCGTTCAAGTGGTGCTGCACCCCGCTCCGACATCCAATAACAAAACCATCAATATGGCGTGAGTGGCATTACTTTGGCCCCACTAAGGCGCTATCTGCCTGTAACGGACAGTTTTGAAATCGATTAGGAGAACATCTCATGCGACATCTCAAAGCCCTGGTGGCTGTGCTGGCTTTGGTCCTGGCCCAGTTTGCCCTTACCCCGGCGTGGGCCGACAAGGCGCCCGTCTACCAGAGCGGCACGGGCACGGCCATCGACGGCACTGACCCGATCAGCTATTTCACTGAAGGCCGCCCGGTTGCCGGCGACGCCAGCATCACCCATGAATGGAACGGTGCCACGTGGCGCTTCACCAGCACCGAGAACCGCGACCGCTTTGCCGCGGCGCCGGAAAAGTACGCCCCCCAATATGGCGGTTATTGCGCCTGGGCTGTGTCGCAGGGATACACCGCCTCGACAGTGCCTGAGGCCTGGTCGATCGTCGACGGCAAGCTGTACCTGAACTACTCCAAGTCGGTGCAGAAGAACTGGGAAAAGGACGTGCCCGGCCACATCACCTCGGCCGACAGCAATTGGCCCAAGGTGCTGAAATAGGACCTGATGGTCGCGTTCGCTGCCCCGACGTTCCGTCGGGGTGCGAAAGCGCCGGTTCGGCTCAAAGCCGGACGAAGGCACAGAGTTCGCTGGCGTGCCGTGGTTGTGCCGCCAGGCGGCTTGCTTCCTGAGGTCATCATTGGCACCTTAGGCCCGATGGTGACGTTTTGCTTCGGGAGCGCCGGTGTATCTGAAACGACTGTTCGCTGAGCTGGAGACGGTGTTTTCTGGACCGCAGGCAATAGAGGCGCATGTTCGCGAGGAGCTGAGCAGCGCTGCCGCTGAGACAGTGCTGTCCGGTCACGCCGCAACGCTCGCGCAAGAGTTCATGGACGTCATGGCGCGTCCCGACGCCCATCCGGTCTGCGCACTCATTTCTCAGATTCCGTTCGACTGGGCTCCGCCGCAGACATCGAGCGATCCGCTTTATGTGGAGCACAGCAGGTCAAAGGTTCATGTCGAGCTGCTGGGCCCGGATGGCCTGGTCAGGTCAGATGTGGTTCGCCTCGGTCTGTATGGCATGATGCCCGGCGCCGAATACGGCATCCGAACCCATCCGGCGGAAGAGATCTACATCATGCTGGCCGGCGCGGCAGACTGGAAACGCGGTGATGCGCCTTATAGGCGCCATGTGCCCGGCGAGCGGTCCTATCATCCGTCCATGATGCCGCATGCGTCGCGCACCCGGGACCTAGCGTTCCTGTCGGTCTATGCCTGGCATGGCGACATTTCCACCAGCGACTATGTGTACGAAGGACTTCCGGCAGAATAGGCAATGGCGCGCTGCACCCAGCCTGACGGTGCTGCAGTGGACCTGTCATAGGCTGGCAACCATCTCGTGCCAGCTCATGCCGCCGTGACTGGATTCCGACGGCTTCACATACCGGTAGCCGAGCTTTTCATACAGCTTCACGTGCTGGTCCCGGCACATGAGGTGGATGGCCTGCTTGTTCAAGCAGCGCATCCTGGTCGAGAACTCCTGCATCAGTTTCCTGGCATAGCCGTTGCCCTGGTATTGCGGGTCGACCACCACCGACAGGATGACCACGTTGGGGGCGGCCGGATCATGCCCGGCAAGCTCCTTGAAGGCTTCGTCCAACATGTCCACGTCGAAGGCGCAGCCGGAGTTGATGAAACCGGCGATTTCCCCGTCTACGTCCAGGATCAGGAAGCCTTGCGGGTAGGCGGCGATGCGCGTGGTGATCTTGGCAAGCGTTGCCGCCTCGTCGCCTTCATAGGACGCTGCCTCGATGGCGTGGCACCGTTCGGCGTCCTCAGGCACTGCGTTGCGAAAACATAGGCTTGTCATGGGGGGAAATTGCCTAGCTTTTGAGGAACTGTCCCACCTCGTCTAGAAACCGCTGCAGACCAGGATCGGTGCCCAGCAGCAGGTGGTTGCGGCCTTCCAGCGGGATAAAGCGCGCATTGGGTATGCCGGCCGCCAGCCGCCGTCCTTCCTCGAACGGTGCGCGGGCATCCTCGCGCACATGCAGCACAAGGGTCGGCGCCTCGACCTGCGCCAGTTCGGAGGTTATGTCGATATTGTCAATGGCCAGCTGGATGCGGGCGGCGTTTTCCGGTGGCGTGGCCTTGCGCTGCAGATTGGTGAAATTGGCGAGCTGATCGGCATTGGCGTCGGGCATGAAGAACGCGCCGAACATGCGCACATAGGCATCCACCTCCTTGCCCCAGCCTTCTCGGATCATGGTGATGAACGCGTCGCTCTCCGCGATCTGGCCTTCGGAACCGCGCATGCGGCGGCCACGGGCATAGCCGCCACCCAGCACCAGATGCGTGACCCTGTCCGTGTTGCGGGCCGCGTACGCCGCGGCGATCGCTGCACCCTGCGACTGACCGATAAGCGCCATACGCTCAAGGCCTAGGTCTTCGATCACCGTGGTCAGATCCATGACCGAGGCCTCGAGCGAGAAATCATCCACCTCCCGGTCCGACAGGCCGCTGCCCCGGGCGTCATAGCGGATCATCCGGTAGTTGGGGGTGAGCATGTCGGCCAGTCCGCGGCGGACCGGGATCTGGAAGTCGAGTTCCAGGTGGGTCAGCCAGTTGGAGACGATGACCACCGGCGGGCCCTCGCCCATGGTGGCGTAGGCAAGCTGCACGCCGTCGGGCGCGGTGCAAAACCGTATCTCCTGGTCAATCAGCGGACCGGTGCGCGGCGCATCGCCCGGCCGGGCGGCATCGCGGATCTGGAACACGTCCACGGGATCGGGGATGTTCTTGACCTCGCACGGCCCGAGGCTGACAAGCTCGAAAGACTGGCTGGCCTTTAGCTGCTCGCGGACATTACCCGAAATGCATACCGTGCCCGGCTCTGCAAGACTCTCCATGCGGGCCGCGATGTTGACGCCGTTGCCGAACAGGTCGGACCCGTCGACCATGACATCGCCCAGGCTGATGCCGATGCGGACCCTGATCGGTTCTCCGCCTGCCTGCGGCGTTTGCCGTTCCGCCAGCAGGCGTTGAATTTCCACGGCGCTGTGCACAGCCTCGTTGACACTGGCAAACTCCACCAGGGCGCCGTCGCCCATTGTCTTGAATATGCGGCCCCCATGGCGCTTGACGGCGGGCCTGAAGATGTCGGACATGATTTGCCTGACGCGGGAGTGCGTGCCGACCTCATCGCGAGACATCAACTGCGAATAGCCGGCTACATCCGCTGCCAGAATGGCAACCAGTTTCCTTGAGAGTTTGTCTGCAGCCACTTTCCCATCCCAACCCGACGAACGTTCGCGAACCATATGTGTGGACATAGTCCGTGTCCACAGGCGGCAGGATACCGGATGGGTCGGGATCTTAGTCGTGATGACCTCCTGAAAGCGGCTGCTGGTGACAACCGCGGCGCTTTCAGCCGCTGACGGTCACGGCGGCGACCAGTTGAAGTGCCGATGCGCACTGGTGAAGAAGGCGGCGGGCGCAGGCTTGTCCGGTTCGGACTCCAGCATCTTGTCCACCAGGAAGGCGCCGACCGAGACGAACGCGCCGGTCAGGCCAACCGGGGTGATCGGCCCGCCGCCCGCCAGCGTCAGGGTCGAACCGGTGACAGTCAGGGCGAACAGCGCCCCGAGCTTGACCTTCTGCCGGCGCAGGGCCTGTTCCTCGTCGGCTATCAGGTCCTGCATCTCCTCGACTGCTTTGGCGATGATCTGGTCCCGGTCGTGCGCATCCCAGACCGTGTCGAGCCTGCCGCAGTCCTCGAGGAATTCGCGCTGCCAGCGGTAATAGGCCTTGCGTTTTTTCTTGAAGTCGCCGTCCGCCGACAAGGCCAGCGCGCTGCGCAGAGCGCCCTCAGCGTCCGGATAGCTGTCAGCCGCCGGCACCAGGAAGCGCTTGCCGAGGACGGTGGCCAGCATGGCCGTGTTGTCGTCCGGTTTGCCGTTTGGCGCGCGCAGCCCGGTTCCGGCCTCCAGCGCGTCAGTGTCCGGGTAGGCCAAATCGGCCTGAACGCCGGTCACGTAGGGCGGCAGATCGGCGGTCAGCACGTCGCGCGTGGCCTGGAACGCGTCCCGGTTCAGGTGATCGGCTGCTTCCTTCCGGTCCTGCCAGGCCTGCTTTTGGTGGTCGTCCCAGGGGATGGCGCGTGAGCGGTCTGGACCGATGATCTCCAGCAGGTGATCGAGCCGGTCCGGGTCCCAACCTTCCTTGGCCCAGTTCGCCCGCTCCACGTCATTGGGCGGATGCGGCACGACGACGCGGTCGTACAGCATGACGTCGGCCACAAAAGCGCGCGCTGCCAGGTGATCCTTGACCGAGTAAGTGGCCCAGTACTCGCGCATGACGTGTCCTCCAGTGCGCGAGAGTATAGCAGGTGCGGTGTTTGGGGTGAAATTCGGTTTATGAAGCTTGAATCAAGCCGAATTTCGTTGACGCATGTGCCGGCATGCCACCTCGATTTCGCCGTTTGTCTTGCCCGTCCCAAAGGCCGGGCAAGACAATTTGAGTTATGCAGGCCTTGGGTCTGCGACGCGGTTCATTCCGCTGCAACCTGGCCCTTGTGAGAGGCATTGGCGCGCTTCAGGAAGCTCTTGTTGATCGGACTGTGCGGCTTCACCGCCAGCCGTTCGGCAGCCAGCGCCTCAGCGGTCCCACTCCTGCCTGAACGCACCGCGGCTTCCGTCAATGTCCAGTCGATGATGTCACGCTGCGCGTGGCTTCCGCCGAAGGAGTTCGCGATGAATCTCGCCGGATGAAGCATGTCGACCGCGTCGTCGTAGCGTCCTTCCCAGAACGAGCGAAAGCCCTGGATCAGCGGCATGCCTGTGGTTTGCGCCCAGCGGGCGGTTTCGCCGCCGCGCTCGCCGGCAGACCGGTACTGTTGCAGGATCCGGTCGATTTCGCTTTCACGTCCTGCGCCCAGATACGCCATCGCTGCATGCCAGTCGTTGAAGGGATAGAGCCGTCCGTCGGCATGGGCGTCCCAGGACCGGGCCACCTCGGCCCACCGGTCGCCGACATCGTGGCCTTCCATGTGCAGCCGCCACAGCAGGGCCGAGGCGTCCACCAGATCGAGCGCAACCTGACTGTTCTCGCCGCGGACCCGCTCATCGTAAAGCTGGATGACGGCGTCGGGCTTGCCAACATCGAGATGGTAGAGCGCGTTATGCCACCAGTTGTGCACCTTGAAGAAGTTGTCATCGCCCGACCAGTGCGGCTCACGCGATGCCATCCACTCGATGCCGTCCTCGGCGCGGCCTTGCATTTCAAGAACATGTGCGACCGCGTGGTGGGCCCAGCAATCGAGCGGTTCACGGTCGGTCGCCTCGCGCCCGACTGCCTCGGCCCGGGCATAATCCCCGGCCTCCTCGAGACCGAAGGCATACATGCCCAGGACGATCGAATAGCCCGGCTGGTCTTGCGACCATTTCGGCAGCACCCGCGCCAGCCGGTCGCGCAGGTTGCGCGCGTTGGCGCGATAGAAGTCCATCAGGTGACCGGCCTGCAGACCCACGATGTCATGTGGGAACTCGATGTTGTGGCGGTCGAGCCGCACCGCCGCCTCGGTCCAGTTGTTGCTGATAAGGGCCTCAAGCGCCGCCACATGGGATTTCTCGTTTTCAGTCCTGGCAAGGGGTTTCGCCGTTTCCAGGACGGACCTGGCTTCCAGGGTTGCCTCGGGCTCCGTCGCCAGGCCGAAAAGATAGGCCTTGAGGATATGCGCCATTGCAAATTCGGGCGCGGCCTCGATCGCCTGATCGGCCAGCGCCACAGGGTCGCCGCGGTAGATGTTGAACGCCCGAACTGCCGCGTCGAAATGCTCGACGGCGGCTTCGTTTGCGCCTGATGCGCCCGGTGATTGCATACTGTCTTTCATGTTTCACTCCGTGAACGATGATCTGAAATTCAAAGCCCGTCCGCGTCGGCAGACGGCGTTGCGGCG
>JBCCVY010000165.1:0-7960 GCA_039194725.1 Pseudomonadota bacterium | reverse complement strand
TTGCTGAGCTGAAAAGAAGCGGCCGTTGTATCCGCTTGCCATTACCGCGCGCCCGTCACTGAGCATTTCCGCCGGCGTGCCCACACCCTGCCACCAGATGATGGAGCTCCGCAGCGTCTCCAGCTTCCTGAAGGCCAGCCGCAGGCCGCGATCGGTGCTCAGCAGGTCGTAGACCTGTCTGATCGGGACGCCTTCGGCCATAAGCGCCCATTCGAGAATGACATCCGGCGTACGTTGCAGGGCGCGCTTGCCGGGAAATCGCTCCAGATCGAAGAAATCAGCGATTTGCGTCGGTTTTTCACCCAGGAATGCCCGGTCATCAAAAGCGAAAACGGTGGAGTAGACATTCTGGGCGACCGAGCAGGCGCGAAATGCCCGCGGCAGGAAATCATCTGCGGCGGCAACCCGTTCGTGATCTGCTGCAACCTCGTCCGCATCGAGCTTGGCCAGCAATCCCGCATCACAGGCGGAAATCGCCTGGTCCTCGATCATGTCGATGACATCCCAGCCCTCTTTCTCCGCTCGAGCAGCAAGCACATCTACACCGCCGCCATATGTCACGGGCCTTACCTCTATCCCTGTCGCGCGCGTGAACGGATCATATATGGCGCGCCGTTGGGCGTCCTCGTACACACCACCCCAGGACACCACGGTGATGGCCTGCTCTGCACGGCCGCACAGCGGCACCAGACACACAAGCAAGGCAGCGATGACCATCCTAAGCAGTTGCATTTTCTTCCCGTCTCAGATCCTGAGTGGCCTTCAGGTAGGTTCTGATAATGTCGGCCTCGCTTACCGCACCAAGAAACCGTTTCGACTGCGCGTCAACAACGGGGACCACGTCACCGACAAAGCCTTCCAGTTCTCGCATCGCATCTGCAAGCGTTGTCGTTTCATCGAACGCCAGCGTTACCGGTTCCATCCGGGACGACACCGGAGCCGATGGGTCTTCGGCGCGCTTGCGCACATCGAACACACCCGCAAGCTGTGCATTCCGGTCAAGCACGAAAACCTCGTTGAACGGCAATTTGCCTTCATGCCCCGTTACCGTGCCCGATGGCTCGTCGGGCGCGCAGCGGGCAAAATCCTTGATCAACAGATCCGACACAAACCGTGTCGACAGCCGCGCGCGGTCGCGGCCCTGTGACAGGTCGATGCCCTTGCGCGCCAGTTGCACGTCGAACATGGACCGGCCATAGACCCGATAGGAAACCAGGTTTGAAAACACCACCGCGACCATCGCGGCAATGGTCAGGTCATAGTTGCGGGTCAGCTCAAAGACGATGAGAATGGTTGTCAGCGGCGCGCCTATTACCGCGCTCGTCACAGCCATCATCCCGCAGATGGCATAGGCGACAATGCCCGACGTCGCCATCGTGCCTGTCGTATCAACAAGCATCCAGCACAATGCACCGAACAAGATGCCGATCAGCAAGGCCGGGCTGAATACACCGCCGGCAAATCCGAACCCGATACAAAGGGCGGTGAGGCTTATTTTCGCAATAACCAGCAGCGCCAGTTCCCAGGTTTGGAAGGCGCCTTCAATGGTCGCGAAGCGCAGCGCCTCCTGGCCCACACCCAGAACATCCGGAAGCCAGAGTGCGGTAACACCGACAGCGAAGCCGGCACATGCCGGACGCAACGCACGACTGACCGGCAAGCGCCTGGCAATATCTGCACAGCGCAGCGTCAGCCGCATGAACACGATTGCAACACCCGCCGCCAGCAGCCCCACAATGCCGAACAGCACGAATTCATGGCCATGCTGCACGCCGGAAAACTGCACCAGGAACAGAGCCTCACGCTCAAACACCACATTTGCCACCACATAGCCGGTCGCTGCTGCAACGGTGGTCGGCGCAAACGCCTGAATGGAGTAGTGCCGCAGGATGACTTCATGGGCGAACACCATACCGGCGATCGGTGCATTGAACGCCGTCGAGATCGCCGCTGCGACACCACACGACATGGCGATTGCGGCAAAGTTCGGAACACGCAGCTTCAACCGCTCCAGAACACCGCCCATCATGGCGCCGAGGTAAACCAGGGGACCGTACTGGCCGACAGACGCGCCGAACCCCAACGACACCACGGCAGCAACGCTTGACATCAGCCCGGCTTTCACACTTGGTGGCGGTGCGGCCAACTGCACGGACTGCAGGACATCCGCCGGGCCAAGCGGGCGCTGCTCCGGTGACAGTTTGGTCAGCAACACTCCAACCAGCAAGCCACCACTCACAGGGACCAGAACAGTCGCTGCGGTCAGCAGCCAGGGCGAACCGTCAAACTGGACCCGCATGCGCGGTGAAATCAGCAGTGCATTGTTCAGCCAGGCAACCGCTTCGACGAACGCAATCGCTGCCAGCGACACGCTGAGCCCGATCACAAGTGCACATGAAGTCATCGTGCAGATGCGGTAGACGGCGCTCCCTGCAGTCGGCGGCAGTGTCTGTTCGTGCCCCTTCATGTTCCGACTGTTTCAAGAATTGCGGACCAAGGCAACCATCGCGGCACGCCCAGCGTCGGCGCTAGTCGCTTTCCGGCGTGTCGGCCTTGACCCGTTTTGCCCGTGCTGGCCGTTTCGGTTTGGCGGGCGCATCGGCCAGTTCGACCTTGACCGGTCCACGCATGGCGATGTCGCGGTGCGGGTATGGAATATCGATGCCGGCTTCATGCAGCCCGTCCCACAACAACAGAAAGACGTCGCCGCGGACGTTGACGGTGCCCTGGCCAGGATCCCGGATCCAGAAGCGCAGCTTGTAGTTGATGGAGCTGTCGCCAAACTCGGTGATGTGACACACCGGTGGCGGCACCGCCTGCACCCGCTTGTGGGTCGCCGCCACCGACTTGGCAAGTTCACGCACATCGTGCGGGCTGGCCTCATAGGTCACGCCGAAATCCAGATCGATGCGCACCAGGTCGGAGGAGTAGGACCAGTTTATCACCTGCGAGGTGATCAGGTCTTCATTCGGGATCAGATACTCACGGCCATCGCGCGATATCACCGACGCATAACGTGCCGCCAGTTCGTTGATCTTGCCATAGGTGTCTCCGACAGAAATCACGTCGCCCGGCTTGATGGACTTGTCGACCAGCAGGATGATGCCGGAGATCAGGTTCGACACCACCTTCTGCAGACCGAAACCGATGCCGAGACCAATGGCGCCTGACAACACCGCCAATGCGGTCAGATCGATGCCGACGAAGCTGCACGCTGCCAGAACCGCAACAATCATCAACGCAGCCTTGATCAGCTTGCCCAGCAACACCTGCAGCGACGGGTTCAGGTCGTCACTGGCCTTGATGCGGTTGTCGGCAAACCGGCCGATCAACATCGCCAGCCAGACCATCGCCGATACGGTCAGGACCGAGTTTATGACGAGCAGCGGCGTCAGCCTGATGCCCTGCATCTCTATGCCGAAACTGTCCAGCGCACTGATTGTTTCAGGCAGCAGGTTGAGAATCGAGAGACCGGCCACCACACCGGCGAATATGCCGATTGCTTTGGCCATGAACCGGTTGCGGATAAGCCGTGAGGCGATCGAGATGATCACCCAGGCCGTACACAGCTTGGCGGCAATTCCAATCATGTAACTGCGCGAAATCCACGTCACCGCCTGCATCGCTTCGACGGCGACCCACAGCAGGATCGCCAGCAGTATCCAGCGTACCCGACGCAGCATGACCGCCAGCACGCGCAGCAATTGCGGCTGCCCCTTGATATTGCGCACATAGGCTTCCAGACCGGGGGCCAACCACCGGTTCAGGATCAGCGCGCCGGCAAACGCGGCAAGAATTATGGAGAGCTGGATCAGCGCCCATTGCAGGCCGATATAGGTGGAGGTAATGCCAAGCTGGTTCAGCCAGTTGGAAACAAAGCCTGATACTTCGGTCATCACATCAGACATATCTGTTTCCCCTAGGCCGGAGCTGGTTTTGTCTTCTGTCCCGGATCCGGTTTGCTCATCCAGACCAGAACTTGTTCGGTCTTCTCTGCCGGGAGGCATTTTGCTTGAGTGTCCTCACTCTGGTCGGCGCATTCGGAAGGCCTCTTTCACCACCGTGTACTCCGAATAGCCCATGCGCATGATCGGTTGCATGGCTGCCGTGTTCACCCTGCCGTCCTCAATGAACTTGTCGTCAATATACACGCCAATGACCTGTCCGACCACAATGGCATAGCCGCCGGCCGCATTGTCATGTCCGGGCAGGTCCACGGTCTTGACGTACTTGCACTCCAGGCCGACCGGACTGGCAGCCACCCGCGGCGGTTTGACCAGCACGCTGTCAGCTTTTTCAAGTCCGGCCAGTTCAAATTCATCGACACCGGCCTCGACCGCCGCCGACGATTGGTTCATCTGTTCGCGCAGTTCCCAGGTAGCCATGTTGCAGACGAACTCGCCTGTCTCGACAATGTTGGTGATGGAGTCTTTCCGGCCAGACGATCCGAACACCACATAGTGCGGATTGTCCGACATGGCATTGAAAAAGCTGTACGGCGCCAGGTTCACCACACCGTTTGCCGAAATCGAAGAAATCCAGCCGATTGGCCGCGGTGCAACCAGGGCCTTGAAGGGATCGTACTGGTGGCCATGATCGTTTTCTTCCGTACCGTAGAACATAGGCGCTCCGTTGTTTCAGGGGAAATTCAAGTGCGGCGGGTTGGATCCTTAGCTTGATGGCGTCCCGCATGCAGTTCTGTCAACCGGTGATGACACTATTGTCACTTGAGCAAACGCCAAAGCATCGCCATGTTGCAATGCAACATAAACCATACCCGTCAATTTGGAGACTGCCACATGCTGAAGGGCAAAACCGCACTCGTCACCGGCTCAACCTCGGGCATCGGCCTGGCCATGGCGGATGCACTGGCGCGCGAGGGCGCCAATATCATGCTCAACGGCCTCGGCGATGCCGCCGAGATCGAAAATACCAGGTCGGGCCTGGAAAAGCGCACCGGCGCGAAGGTTGCCTTCGCGGGCGCCAACCTGATGAAAGCCGACGCCTGTGCCGAGTTGGTGGCTGCAACGGCAAAGGAATTCGGCCAGTTGGACATTTTGATCAACAACGCCGGCATGCAGTTCGTGTCACCGATCGAGGAGTTTCCGGTAGAGAAATGGGATGCGATCATGGCGCTCAACCTGTCGGCACCGTTTCACACCATCCGCGCCGCGCTGCCGGCGATGAAGCAGGCTGGCTGGGGCCGCATCATCAATACCGGTTCCGCCCACTCCCTCGTCGCGTCACCGTACAAATCCGCCTATGTGACCGCCAAGCACGGCCTGGCAGGCCTGACCAAAACCGTCGCGCTGGAAGCCGCAGAACATGGCGTCACGTGCAATACCATATGTCCCGGCTATGTCAGCACCGAACTGGTCGATGCCCAGATTGCAGACACCGCAAAAGCGCGCGGCATGACGGAAAAGGAAGTTGTCCAGAAAGTCATTCTGGAGGCCCAGCCAACCAAGGAATTTGTCACCGTCGAGCAGATCGCCGGGCTTGCTGTGTTCCTGTGTTCGGACGCCGCTGCCAGCATGACCGGGGTTATCCTGCCGATTGACGGCGGCTGGACGGCACAGTGACATGGCCAAATCCAAACCGATAGCATTGGCGCTGCAGGGCGGCGGCGCCCACGGCGCCTTCACCTGGGGCGTGCTCGACAAGCTGCTGGAAGACGGTCGGCTGAGCGTCAAAGCCATCACCGGCACCAGTGCCGGCGCCATGAATGCGGCCGTCCTCGCCCAAGGCTTGACCCAGAACGGTCCTGACGGTGCCCGTGAAGCTCTGGAAAGGTTCTGGCATGCGCTTTCGCTGATGGGTCAGGCCAGCCCGATCAAAAGGTCTTTTGTCGACATGCTGACCGGCAATTGGAGCCTCGATGCTTCTCCGGCCTACAACATGCTGGACGTGATGTCGCGCATCGTGTCGCCCTACGACACCAATCCCTTCGACATCAACCCGCTACTTGACCTGCTCAACCAGACTATCGACTTCAACCAGGTGAGAAAGTGTGCCGAAATCGAGCTGTTCGTATCGGCCACCAATGTGCGCAACGGCAAGATCAAGGTGTTCAACGGCACCGAACTTACAGCGGACATGCTGATGGCATCCGCTTGCCTGCCGCATCTGTACAAGTCGGTCAAAGTCGACGGCGAGCTCTACTGGGACGGTGGCTATATGGGCAATCCACCCATTTTTCCACTGTTCTATCACACCCCGATCGCAGACATTATGATCGTCCAGATCAACCCGATCGAACGGGACGACGAACCGAAGACGGCCCGGGAAATCCACAACCGGATCAATGAAATCACTTTCAACTCATCGCTGCTGCGCGAACTACGCACCATTGATTTCGTCACCCGCCTGATTGACGACGGAAAGCTCGATGCAAAACAGTACACCCACGCCCGCATGCACCGTATCGAGGCGACTGAACTGATCAATCCCCTGTCGGCGTCGTCGAAGATGAACACCGAATGGGAGTTTTTGTGCCATCTGCGCGATATCGGCCGCGACACCTGCAGTGCCTGGTTGGACGCGCACTATGACCAGGTTGGTAAATCGTCAACGCTGGACCTGCGCGCCATGTTCGAGTGACGCCAGCAGGTCCTGAAGGTGCGAAATGTCTTCGATGACGTGATCTGCCAGCGGCATCAGTTGCTCACGGGATGAGTTGCCGGACAGCACGCCGATGCACAGTCCGGCTCCGCCGGCGCGCCCGCACTGCATGTCATGGGCATTGTCGCCGACCATGATCACACGATGCGGCTCAAGGCCGGTGTGGCCGGCAAAAGCCAGCAGCGGATCGCCTGCCGGTTTGGGACTTGCGACTGAATCATACCCCAGCACCAGATCAAACATGTCCGCCAGGCCGAATGCACTGACAGTCGCCCGCGCCGAGGCGGCCGCGTCATTGGTCGCCACACCGAGGGCAAGGCCGAGCTGTTTCAGGCCCGAGAATATCCTGAAGCCCTCTTCCACCGGAAACACCGGATGCGAGGCGGCCTTCAGGCAGTGCGTATTGACCTTCTCAACCAATGTCGCCGGCGACATGCCGTTCAACAGCGGCATCCACACCTTGACCAGGTCGTCGGTGTGTCCGGCCGCCCAGATCGAGCCGGGCAGGAACGTGTCACCATGCGGGTCAAAACCGGCAACGTCGAGCAACCTGGTTTCCAGCGACCTGTCACCGCCTGCTGCATCGGCGGCTATTGCCTTCAGCGCCGGGGTCCAGGTCTTCTCGAAATCGACGAACACACCATCCTTGTCGAACAGCACACCGGCAATTGCACCTGTCATGACGTACCTCTAGAACCGCGTCGTCAAACTGGCAGGTTCAGGCCGCGGCCTGTCGTCCTGCGGCTGCACCGGCGTGCCCAGATAGATGAAACCGGCAATGCGCTCACTGTCAGACAGTCCCAACGCTGTCAGCACCGGCCTGTCATAGGCAAACCAGCCTGAAATCCACTGCGCGCCCAGCCCCATGGCCGTTGCCGCCATCAGCATGTTCTGGCATACCGCGCCGGCTGACAGCAGCTGTTCCCATTCGGGTATCTTGGGATGATCCCTCGTGGCAGTGCTGACGACCCCGATAACACACGGCGCGCGTGAGAACATGTTGCGCTGTACTTCAAGCGTTTCCTCGCCATGGCCGGGATGCAGTTCATGATACCGAACGGCGACAATCTCCCCTGCCCGCGCGCGCGCGTCGCCTTCAAAAACGATGAACCGCCACGGCGTCAGCTTGCCGTGATCCGGCACCCGCACGGCAATAGTCATCAGGCGATCCAGCTGTTCGCCACTAGGCCCCGGATCGGTCATCGCCTTGGCCGACGCCGACCGGCGGGTTGCAAGCAGGCTCAACGCGTCAGCCCTGTCATTCAGCGCTTCAAACGCCAGTCCCTTATTCAATTCAACCATTGATCATCCTCTGATCCGACGGATTTTCCGTGAGTTT
>JBCCVY010000164.1:0-7991 GCA_039194725.1 Pseudomonadota bacterium | reverse complement strand
CGAACATGGAAAAATTGCACTGCCATGGCGTTGCGCGACGGTCTGCCCTGCCAAAGTATCTTCTCACCTGCCGGTGGAAGCGCGGGCAATCCAGGTATCGGTTCAAAGGCAAAATCGCCATGGCAGTCGCTCATAACAACGGCTCCTGCCGTTGGGGCGTCGCATACAGTCGACCACCCGCATAGTAGGCCATGATCTTGTCTTCTTCGAGCAGGGTTACCTGGTCAGGGTTTTTGGTGCGCGGCACACCGGCGAACTGATCTGACAAGAGAGATTTCACCAGCACATTTTTGCGGGTTATATTGGCGCAGTATACGGGCAACAGGCGGCTCAAATTGCGACCTGTACCCTCCAGTTTGATCTCGTAGTAGCGAATGCAGCACTCTGCACGATCAACCCAGATTTCAACTATCTTGCCGGCTGAGCGGCCATCAGCACCGATGACGTCCATACCGCGCGGATCCGGGTCTTTGTCGGATACACTGAATTCGGAGTCACTCGCCATCGGCACAATCTTGACTTGGCCTTCATGGTTTCTGTCAGGTTCGTCCGCCCGCTCGGCATATGATGCCGGGCCGACTGCATCGGCCAACGGATCGCCGGTTGGTTCAAGTGGTGTGCCTGGATACTCGACCCTGCGGCTGGCCTTAACGGGTCGGGTATCAGCCTTCAGATCCGGTGCAAGTTTGGTCCCGCCGTGAGGTAGAATGAAGGTCTTTGGATCCGGGATGAACAACACGCTATGGGGGGACATTCCCTTACCATCAACTTCGAGCGGATATCCTTCCCGGCGGTCTTCCCTGCGCAGGTACCAGATCAGCAGAAAGAAGAACACCCAGAATAGGTAAAGCGCGATCTGAGTAACGTCGATGTATTGTGTAAGATCTCCTGGGCCCATTTGTCTGTTCCTTTCACCCTAGATTTCAACCGGGCAGTTCAGCAAGGCCGAACTCGCGGGTTTGATGTTGAACATTATGCTTGCTATCCCTGACCAGCGGCGCGATGACCACCAGAGCGACCAACAGCAGAACCATTTCAGTCAGGTAGACGAAGCCATACGAAGTTGCGGGACCTGCCAGAGCTTCGCCAAGCGCACCGCTCTCAGCCAAACCATTGACTGCATCGCGCAAGAAACCACCTGCCGCGATGCCGATACCCACAGTGGTTGCCTGGATGGCTCCCCAGGCGCCCGCGGCAAGACCGCGGTTTTCCTTGGTGGCCATGTCCATTGCCGCTGACAGGCTACCGACAATAAAAAGTCCTGCGCCAAGACCGATCAATGCAGCGCCGACAATGAACATGGCCTTTGAGTCCATCGGATAGGCAAACAGGATTATCGTGAAGGCTGGAATGCCGAAGACGGTTCCAAGAGCGGCCAGCCGGCATGAATTGACACCACGTGCAAAGACACGCATGGCGGCAATCAGTCCGCACAAGGTCCCCGCGGTCATGATGCCGGTCAACAAGGTTGTTTCAGGAACTGAGAGTTTGAGGATTTCACCGCCATATGGCTCAAGCAGGACATCCTGCATGCCAAAGCCCATGGTGCCCAGTCCAACACCGATCAACAGCCGCTTGGCATTGCCCTGCTGGGAAAACGAACGCCAGGTTTCCATGAACTGCGGACGTGGCGCGGATTTCACTTCGGCGGCGCGAACCCAGTCACGCGATTCCTGCTTCCACATGGCGATCACGTTCAATGCAAGCGAAACCAGCGCCGCGCCATGCAGAACGCGGATCAGCAGGTCGCTGCTAAAGTCGCGCAGGAGGAACGAGAACGACACCGCGGCCAAGATCATGCCGATCAATTGCATCAGGTAAAACAATGCAATCCCGCGTGGCCGCTTGTCCGGCGGAACCAGGTCCCCCATCAACGCCAGGCCTGCAGTCTGGGTGAAGTGTATGCCAAAACCGATCAAAGCGAAGGCAAGGGCGGCACCGGCCTGACCGGCCAGAGTGCCGGCGGCGCCGGCAACATGGCCGTCTCCGGTCAGCAACAGCAGGGCAGGTGGCAACACCGCATATCCGCCGAACTGCATGAAGGCACCAATCCACATATAGGGGATGCGGCGCCAGCCGAGCGCAGAAATATGGGTATCGGAGCGATGGCCAATTAGAGCACGAAGCGGCGCACACAGGATCGGCACCGCTATCATCATGGCGACCAGCCATGTTGGCACGCCGAGCTCAACGATCATGACGCGGTTCAAGGTGCCGGTCAGCAGTACCATGGCCATGCCGATGGGCAGCTGGAACATGGCGAGGCGTAGCAGGCGGCCGACAGGAAGGTCGCTGGATGCCGCATCGGTGAACGGCAGCCACCGTGTTCCGATTGCCATCCAGACGCCCAGAGCCTTGTCGGCCAGCTTGCTCATCTGCGATTCAGCTCCTGTGCCTGCGACTTGTAGAAGCCGGATGAAATGCGGTTGCTGCGCCGGGTCTGCCAGCCTGACAGGCTTGCTTCAGCGCGAATTTCGGTGTGCAACTGTTTCTGGCTGACCGGTTCGATGGCCGGTGCGCGGTCAGACCGCGGGAAGAACTTGCCGACCGTGTGCATGGCGGCGAGTGCGCGGGTGCGCGGTGCGAACGTGAACACTACGGACGTGCTGCATCGGGCCGTAAGCTGGCTCAGGGCATTGACGATATCACTGCATTGATAGTGGATCAGCGAGTCCATGCAGGCGATGTGATCGAACTCGCCTAGTGCCGGGTCCAGCATGTCGCCGGTCTTGAAGTCTATGTGACCGCGAAGCTGTTTCAGTTCGGCCTGTTCGCGCGCAATTGCGACCAGGTTTTCCGACAGGTCGATTGCAGTGACATGGGCACCACGCGCGGCAGCCTCCATCGCCAGGGTGCCGGTGCCGCAGCCGGCATCCAGCAACCGCAATCCGGTCATGTCAGCGGGCAGCCAGGACAGCAGCTGGCCGCGCATTTTCTCCCGGCCGGCCCGCACCGTTGCCCGTATCCGGCCGACAGGCGCATCTGATGTCAGCTTCTTCCAGGCTTCCATCGCAGTGCGGTCGAAATAGGTTTCCAGTTCGCCGCGGCGGCTTGTATAGGTGGCAGTTGGCATGTCAGTCGAACCCTAGAAAATCGAAGATCTCACGATCCTTCATCGGCACCGCCTCCAGCGGCTCGGTGCCGGCCCACAGGCTGGCGGCCAGCCGCAGATATTCCTGCTGGACCGCTTCCAGTTCCGGCGACGGATCCATTTCAAACAGCACACTCTTCTTCAGCCGCGAGCGCCGGATCACGTCGAGGTCCGGGAAGTGGGCCAGGCGCTTGAGGCCGATGGCATCGTTGAAGCGGTCAATCTCGTCAGTGTTGGCCGAGCGGTTGGCGATGATGCCGCCAAGCCGCACGTCGTAGTTCTTGGCCTTGGCCTGAATGGCGGCCACGATGCGGTTCATGGCAAAAATCGAGTCAAAATCGTTTGCGGTCACAACGACCGCACGGCCGGCATGTTGCAGCGGCGATGCAAAACCGCCGCACACGACGTCACCCAGGACATCGAAGATCACCACATCGGTTTCTTCCAGCAGGTGATGTTCTTTCAGCAGCTTCACGGTCTGACCGACAACGTAGCCGCCACAGCCGGTTCCGGCCGGGGGACCGCCCGCCTCGACACACATGACCCCATTGTAGCCTTCGTAGACGAAGTCCTCGATGCGCAGCTCTTCGGAATGAAAGTCAACCTGTTCCAGAACGTCGATGACGGTTGGGACAAGTTTCTTGGTCAGGGTGAAGGTGGAGTCGTGCTTTGGATCGCAACCGATCTGCAGCACCCGCTTGCCGAGCTTGGAGAACGCCGCAGACAGGTTGGACGAGGTGGTCGACTTGCCGATGCCGCCCTTGCCGTAGATGGCAAACACCTTGGCATTGCCGATCTCCAGATTGGGATCCATCTTGACCTGCACACTGCCAAGTCCGTCTGGTGGAATCAGTTCCTTGCCGGTGTGCTTGTTGACCTTCGTATACAGGTTCATGCCACTGCCTCCGCAGATATGCCTTCCATAATGTCCTCGAGTTCCTCGCCGGCGCGGCGCAATGCCTCCAGCGTCTCTTCATCAGGGGTCCAGTAGTTGCGTTCGCTGGCTTCGATCAGGCGATTGGCCAGCTTGGTTGAGGCAGCCGGGTTCAGTTCGGCCAGCCGCCTGCGCATGTCCTCGTCGAGCACGAATGTCTGAGTGATCTGCTTGTAGATCCATGGCTGCACCTGGCCCGTCGTGGCCGACCAGCCGACGGTGTTGGTGACTTGCGCCTCGATATTGCGAACGCCTTCGTGGCCGTGCTCGAGCAGGCCCTCATACCATTTCGGATTCAAGGTGCGGGTGCGGGTCTCCAAGGCGATCTGTTCAGAGATGGTGCGCACTTTGCCTTCGGAGCGGGTCTGGTCACTGACATAGACCGGCACTTCATCTCCCGAGGAGCGCTTGATCGCCCGGCTGATACCGCCAAGCGTATCGAAATAGTGGTCAATGGTGGTCACGCCCAGTTCAACCGATTCAAGGTTCTGGTACGCGAGATCCACATTCTTCAGGATTGCAGTCAGCAATTCCGGGCTCTTGACCGGCGTGCCGCCGCGGCCATAGGCGAAACACTTACGCCTTGTGTAGGTTTCCGCCAGTTCGTCCTCTTCGTTCCAGCACCCGGCATCGATGAGCTGGTTGAGGTTCGAGCCATAGGCGCCCTCGGCATTGGAGAACACCCTGAGCGCCGCTGTTTCAATGTCGCAGTCGTGTTCGGCCATGTGGGCAAGGACATGCTTGCGGACAAAGTTCTGCTCCGGGGCTTCGTCTTCAGCGGCGCCGGCAAGGAATGCAGCCTCAGCCAGCAGCTTGACCTGCAAGGGTAGTAGGTCGCGGAAGATGCCGGACAGGGTCAGCATCACGTCGATGCGCGGGCGGCCAAGTTGTTCCAGCGGGATCAGCTCGGCACCGCACAGGCGGCCATAGCCGTCGAGCCGGGGCCTGGCACCCAGCAGCGACAGCGCCTGGGCGATTGGGCCGCCTTCGGATTTCAGATTGTCGGTGCCCCAGAGAACCAGTGCCACCGTTTCGGGAACCGTATTGCAATCCTGCTTGTGACGGGCCAGCAGCCTGACGGCCTGGTTCTCGCCGTCCTTCATGGCAAATGCGCTTGGAATGCGCATCGGGTCGAAACCATGCATGTTGCGCCCCGTCGGCAGCACGTCCGGGTTGCGGATCAGGTCGCCGCCAGGGGCAGGTGGAATGAAACCGGCATCGAGGGCTTGCAGCAACGCCGGCAATTCGTGATCCTGCGACAGCATTGTGTTGGCGCGGCGCAGCGCGTCCAACGCATCGGCAGTGATTTGTTCTCCTGCCGGAACGGGCTTGTCATGGGCAATGGCGCGCGCTGCGTCATCGCTCAGTTTGATCTCGTGGCCGGCTTCCGCCATGGCCGTCAACAGGCCGGCCCGTTCATCCGGCGAGACACCTTCACCGACAACATGCAGGCCGTTGGGGATCAGGGAGTATTCGTATTCCAGCACCGTGTTGGTCAGCTTGCCGATTTCTTCAACCGCTTCGTCGGCGGTCCACGTGTCCCCATCCGGCACCAGGTCGATGGCGCAGGCCTGGGCATGGATCATCTCCATCAATGGCCCACGCTCGTCGTGTGCTTCCGGTGTCAGCGCCCGCCAGCGTTCCAGGGAGGACTTGAGTTCCAGCAGGCCCTTGTACAGTCCTGCGTGGGTCACCGGCGGGGTCTGGTAACTGATCAGTGTTGCGGCAGAGCGGCGTTTGGCGATGGTGCCTTCAGACGGGTTGTTGCCGGCATAGAGATAGAAGTTCGGCAGGTCGGCGATCAGCCGGTCGGGCCAGCAATCTGCGGACAGGGCCGTCTGCTTGCCGGGCATGAACTCAAGTGCGCCATGGGTGCCGAAATGCACGACGGCATCAGCCTGATAACTCTCACGCAGCCATCGGTAGAAGCCGGCAAAGGCGTGGGTCGGCGCGAAGCCGTGTTCAAACAGCAGGCGCATCGGATCGCCTTCGTAGCCAAAAGCCGGCTGAATGCCGACAAAGACATTGCCGAACTCAGCGCCCAGCACAAAGATCGAGCGTCCGTCTGTCTGATGACGTCCGGGGGCGGCGCCCCATTGCTTCTCGATGTCTGCCAGATGGTTTTCGTTGCGCACATAATCATTGACTTCAATGTGTGCATGCACGTTGGCGACGGTGCCGTATCTGGTGGAGTTGCCGTTCAAGAGCCGATCCCGCAGGTCGTCGACGCTGTCCGGCATGTCGACCGTGTAGCCGGCCCGCTGCATGGCTTTCAGTGAATTGAACAACGAGGCAAAAACTGACAGGAAAGCGGCCGTGCCAACCGCGCCACCATTGGGCGGGAAGTTGAACAGGACCATGGCGATCTTGCGTGCAGACCTGGACGACCTGCGCAGGGAAATCAGGCGCTGGACACGGCGCGCCAGCATGTCGGCGCGCTCCCCATGGACTTGCATGTCACGCGAGCTACCGGGCGCGACGTCGCCGGAGCGGCCGCCGAACACTAGGGCGCCGGTCGAGCCGTCTATCTCGGGAATGGCGACCATCATGGTCGCTTCCACCGGGGTCAGGCCCTGGACGCTTTGTTCCCAGCCATCCAGCGATTGAAACTCGACCGCTTGCGCGGCAAGGTAAGGAACACCGAGCGCGCTTAAAGTGGCGGAGGCAGCCGCTGCATCATTGTAAGCAGGCCCGCCAACCAGCGAAAATCCGGTCAGAGACACCAGCGCATCAATCTCGGTTTTTCCCTTGTCCTGAAAGTACTGTTGAATGGCGGGACGGGAATCCAGCCCGCAGGCGAAGGCTGGAACAACGTGCAGGCCGCGCGCCTCGAGAGCCGAAATCACGCCGTCATAATGAGCGGTGTTTCCTGCCAGCACGTAAGACCGCATGATCAGCAGGCCGACTGTACCGGCGCACGGTTTTGGACGCAGGGCGCTCAGATCTCCGAGATTGCTGGTGATACGGGCACGCAGTCGCGGATGATACAGCCCGGTATCGGGATAGTCCTTTGGTTCTGCGGCGTTCAGTGTGCCTTTGAGGTGCGCGCGAGGGCCTGCCGCATAGCGGGTTATCAGGTAGCGGATCATGTTGGCGACGTTCTCGTCGGATCCGGCCAGCCAGTATTGCAAGGCAATGAAATAGGCGCGGACATCCTGTGCTTTACCGGGAATGAACCGCAGGATTTTCGGTATGCGCCGCAGCATGGCCATCTGCCGGGCGCCACTGCTGGTCTGTTTCTTCTTGCCGGCGCCACGCATTTTTTTCAGCAGGCCGATAATGCCGCTCGACTTGGCGTCCATGGCAAACTGGCCGAGCCGGGTCAGGCGCATGATCTCGCCGCCTGACATGCCGCACATCACCGCATCGCATTTGTCTCGGCGGGCTTCAATCCATGGCTGGACCTGGCGGATATGCTCGTCCATGAACATCATGGTGGTGATGATGATGTCGGCATTTGCGATGTCCTGGCGGCAACGCTCTGAAGCATCAGGATCATTGCCCCATTCGGACAAGGCGTGCAGGCAGACCTGCAGTTGCGGCAACTCCTTGCGCAGCATTTGACCGGCACGCTCCACCGCACTGGCCAAATGGCTGTCCAGGGTGACGAAGACAACGCGCACAGGCGTTACTTCAGCGGCTGAAATGTGCTTTTGCATCGTACAATGTCTCAAGCGTGATGGTGGCCAGGCCCAGTTCGGCGGCATAGCTTTCGGTGTTGCGCCGCGCCTTGCCGCGAACGAAAAACGGTATTTTCTTCAGTTCCTTTTCTGCATCCGGAGCCCAGGACGCAGCATCGGCCGCTGCCGCTGTTGCAGCAGTGCCGATGCTGGTCGTCCGCGTTTCGCCTTCAGCGGCAAGATGAGAGGGAGCCACCTCGTCACTGAATTCAAAATCATCGCGGGACATGCCCAGCAAGTGTTCTTCAAGGCCCATGGTGAGTGGATGGACCCAGCTGTCGAAGAT
>JBCCVY010000163.1:0-8008 GCA_039194725.1 Pseudomonadota bacterium | reverse complement strand
GGCTGAGCAAGATTTTTGGCACATCCGGCGTGCGCCAGTCCCTGCCCGGAAAGATCGTGAAATGGGCCATGAGCCGTGCGCTCAGGAAGCACAATCACCGTCGCCTGGAAGTATTGAGTTCGTTTGACAATCCACTGCGCTACCAGCGTGACCAGATTTCCAGATTTCGCGACTTTGTAGAGGCGCGCCTGGCCGACAGGATCGAGAAAAAATGCCGGGCGCAATCCGGTATTGACGTTCTGCTCATCGAAAGGGGGGACCCCAATCAGCACTATGCCGATGTCGGCAGGACATCGGGCAGCCAACGGCGCAGCGTCCCGAACATTGACGTCCTTCGTGATCTCCTGAAGGCGCGGCATCGGACCGAATTGCTCAATCTGGAAGACACGGATCTCGCATCCCAGATTGCCGTGTTCCGCAATGCCCGGGCCGTGGTTGCACAGCACGGAGCGGCGCTGACCAACATCATCTGGATGCGCCCTGGCTCCCTGGTGATTGAAATCATACCGCCGCGTAAGGTGCCGGAGGCCGCAGACAAGGAGTATTTCAGCCGCCTTGCTGCAGAGATGGCGGTCAGGCATCATTATGTCTTTCAAGAACATGACCACGCTGAGTTGACACAGTCGCAGATGCATCAGATCCAGGCTCTCCTGGCGCAGGAAGACAGTCACTGACAAGCCCGCACAGTCCAATGGGACGGGACTTTGCGACAGCGGAAACTTCCTGCTCCGCAAGATAGCCCGACAAATCGGCCAGCAAGGCGTCAACCGGCCGACGACATGTGTTGCTGCACGGTAAAACTGTCTGGCAGCTCACATGGCGCACCCGTCGCGATTGCCAGCGCGGCATCGGCCATCCGGTGCGCGATACCCAGCGTTATCTTGAAACCGCCGGACGCCACAATGATGCGCGGCGTATCGGGCAATGCTCCGATGACCGGATCACGTCCGACCGCCCGCGGGCGCACCCCTACCCATTGCTCCACAATGTCTGCGTCCGCCAGACCGGGGCAAAGCTCAACCGCTCGCCGAACAAGGTCCTGCGACACGGCTTCATCGACACCAGGGATGGTGAAATTCCGTTGCGACGTCGAGCCCACCGCCACCAAGCCGTCTTCATGGGCGATCACATAGGTGCCGCGGTCATAGATGATCGGCATGCCGTCAAAGGACCGGCCCCTGGGCCGCAGCAGCACCGCCTGGCCTTTGATGCCCCAGCCCAGCTCGCGCTGCAGGACCGGTTGCAGCAAGCCGAAACTTTCATGCCCTGCCGCCACAATCACCCGGCCGGGTGCCAGCCGCGTGCCGTCCGCCAGCACCACCTCGGCACTGGTGGAAATACTTGCCACCTCAGAACTCTCAGCAATCACAACCTCGGGCTGAATACCGGCCGCAAGTGCTGCCAGGAGTTTGCGCGGATTGATCCGGGCGCTCAGCGTATCAGAGCTGAAAGCCACAGACCCTGGCTTAAGTGCCGGCCAGGCCGGGTCGGGCGCATCGCGCAGGATGTTCCACGAAACCGCCGTCCCGGACGGCGAGGCCGCAGGCCAGGCAGATTGCGAACCGGCTTGCCATCGTGCGTGTTCGATCAGGTTCGATTGTGATCCTATCGGCATCACCCGGCCGCATCGCGCATATCCGCACGACAGTCCGGTTGCCGCTTCAAGGTGCTCGACTTCGGTTTCCAGTGACAGCAGCGCCGCAAGCTGAAACGCTTTCGTATCCGTCCACTGCACCGGCCGGTGTGGCATCAGCGCCCCCAGTATGCCGCCGCTTGCCCCCTGCCCGATTCGCCGTTTCTCGACAACCACGGCACTGAGGCCCTGCTGCCTGGCCTTGAGCGCGCACCACAGGCCCACCGCGCCGGCACCGATTACAACAAGGTCGGGTGTCGCCGGTATGCTGGTTGAAAGTGCTGCCATAGCCGGACTATATGGCAATTCCGTTTCTTGAACCTGAAAACCTTGCGCTGACAATGTCCCGTTTCCAGACCGCAAAGATGCAGCAAGTCAGTTGGGAAGCTGATGACGTGCCCAGGTCGTCGGTCTTTGATGACACGTTCTATACCAAAGGCGACGGTCAGGCTGAAACCGCCTATGTATTCATCGATGGCAATCATCTGCCGAAGCGCTGGGCAGGCACCGATGACTTCTCGATTGCCGAACTTGGGTTCGGCACCGGCCTCAATTTTCTGGAGACCTGGCGCTGCTGGATCGCCGCCCGCCAACCGGCCCGGCAGCTCGTCTTCACCTCGTTTGAAGCCTACCCGATCAGTGCCGACGACATGGCCCGTGCTCTGTCACGCTGGGAGACCCTGAAACCGCTGAGCAGCATACTTGTCTCCCGATGGCGGGAGGCGTCCGGTTTGCCTGTCCACTGGCAGCTGGATGATCAGACAAGGCTTCAAATCATTCCTGGCAAGGCGGGCGAGTCGCTAAAAGTGTGGGACGGGCGCGCCGATGCCTGGTATCTGGATGGTTTCTCGCCGGCCAGGAACCCCGACATGTGGGACCGGGATCTAATGCTGCAGGTCCATGATCACACCGTCCCGGACGGCAGTTTTGCCACCTATACAGCCGCCGGCGATGTGCGCCGAAATCTTCAGGCGGCAGGTTTCGTCGTCAGCAAGCGCAAAGGCTTTGCCGGCAAGCGCGAGATGCTGTTCGGGCGCAGGCGGAGCGGACCCTGAAACTCATTCGGCAAAGTGACAGGCGGCAAGATGACCGGTGCGCACAGGCCGCAGTTCCGGATCGTCGGACAAGCAGCGCTGCTGTGACAGTGGGCAGCGGGGATTGAAGTTGCAGCCTTTCGGCGGCGACAGCGGCGAGGGTATCTCGCCTTCGATGGCATCCAGTTTCACCAGTTCGCTGTCATCGAGCACCAGCCGCGGAACGCTGGCGAGCAGGCCCCTGGTATACGGGTGCGCAGGCGCGGTGTAGACCTGTTCGGCGAGGCCTTCCTCGACAATTCTGCCGAGATACATGACCGCGACCCGGTCCGACAGGTGTCGGACCACGGAAAGATCGTGGCTGATGAAAATCAGTGTCAGCCCAAGGTCGCGCTGCAGGGCAAGGAACAGGTTGATGATCTGCGCCTGTATCGACACATCAAGCGATGCCACCGGCTCGTCGCAGACCAGCACTTCGGGCTGCATGGCCAGCGCCCGGGCAATCGCGATGCGCTGGCGCTGGCCGCCGGAGAACTGGTGCGGAAACCGCCGCACCAGGCTGGCATCAAGCCCGGCGCGCTCCAGATGGCCTGCTGCATAGTCAGCCTGCTCTTTGCCGGTCGTCAGCCCGTGCGCCAGCGGCCCCTCCGCGATGATGTCGCCGATCCGCATGCGCGGATCAAGTGACGCGAACGGATCCTGGAAGATCATCTGCACCCGCGTGTCGACCTTCTGCCCGTCGGCCATGACCGGCGCACCGTCAACGGCAACGGCCCCGGAACTCGGTGCCAGTATGCCGGCGATCATACGGCCAAGCGTGGACTTGCCGCACCCGCTCTCGCCGACCAGGCCAAGCGTCTCGCCGCGGACAATGTCGAGGCTGACACCGTCCACGGCACGCACCGACCGGGTTTCGACGCTGGCTCCCAGCCCGGCGGCGATCCTGTCGCCAAGTGACAGTTGCGGGCTGAAGTGCTTATGCACCTCGTGCAGGTGAACGAAGCCCTTCGGATGCAGCAAGCCGTCGGCAGTGTTGGCAAGTGCGTTCATGCGGTCACCGCCTCACGCAAAGGGTGGAAGCAGCGCACCGCGCGATCACCACCGGTTTCCAGACCCGGATCGGCGCCACAGGCGTCACTGGCGTGTTCGCAGCGTGGCCGGAACGGACATCCCGGCGGCGGGTCGAGCAGTGAAGGAGTGGTTCCCGGGATTTGAAACAGCTCCTCGCCCGGTTTTGCGGTGGCCGGCAGCGAACGCAGCAGCCCGGCGGTGTAGGGATGGTGCGGGTCGCGCAGCACCGCGGCAACCGGGCCCTGCTCCACAATGCGCCCGGCATACATGACCAGCAGGCGGCTGGCGAGGGTTGAGACGGTTGCCAGGTCGTGACTGATCCACACCAGTGCCGTCCCGGTCTCTGCTGCCAGGTCACGCATCTCGGTCAGGATCTGGGCCTGAATCGACACGTCCAGTGCCGTCGTCGGCTCATCGGCGACCAGCACCTGCGAACCGTGCAGGAGCGCGATAGCGATAGCCACGCGCTGCCTCATGCCCCCGGAAAACTCATGCGGATAGGCCGCCAGCCGCGACCGCGCCTCGGGGATACCGACCCGCGTCAGCACCTCGGCTGCGCGCGCATCCGCTGCCCGTTTGGAAACCTTGTCATGGGCCGAGATGGCCAGCCGCATCTGGGTGCCGATTGTCAGCACCGGATTCAGGGTCGCCATCGGATCCTGAAACACCATCGCAATGCGCGAGCCGCGCACCGCCCTGAGCTGGTCCCATGACAATCCGATCAGTTCCTCGCCGTCCAGCCTGACTGAACCGGAGACGATCCGCCCTGGCGGATCGACCAGCCCCATCAGGGAAAACCCGGTGACCGATTTGCCCGAACCGGATTCGCCCACCAGACCGACAATCTCACCGGCCGCGACCGAAAACGACACCCCGTCAACCGCTTTCACCACGCCGGCGCGGGTGAAGAAATGGGTTTTCAGGTCACTGACTTCAAGGATTGGCGCTCTCATTTGTCGAGCCTCGGATTGAGGATGTCGCGCAAATGATCGCCGACCATGTTGATGGCGACAATCAGGATGATCAGCATGATCCCGGGATACACGGATATCCAGGTTCTGCCGCTCATCATGTATTTCACCCCGTTGGAAATCAGCATGCCGAGCGACGGTTCGGTGACCGGCAAGCCCAACCCCAGGAACGACAGCGTCGCCTCCAGCGCGATGGCATAGGCAATCTGCACCGTGGCGACCACGATCAGCGCCGGCATGGCGTTGGGCAGGATATGGCGGAACACGATGCGTCGTGCCGACAGCGGCGTGGCCGCGGCGGCTTCCACATAGTCCTTTGAACGTTCCGCGGACGCAGCACCGAATGCGGTGCGCGCAAAATAGGCATATTGTGCCGCCACCAGCGCCGTCACCAGTTGCGCCTGGCCCTGGCCCAGCAGCGCCACCAGCACCAGCGCCAGCAATATCGGCGGGAACGACAGCTGCAGATCGACAATGCGCATCAGAACCGCTTCAACGAACCCACGCGCATAAGCAGCCGCAATGCCGATCGTGGTGCCGATCACAAGCGCCAACGCACCCGCGGTGATACCGATCTGCAACGACACCCGCAGGCCATACAGTATCGCCGACCACAGGTCCCGGCCCTGCGCATCGGTCCCCAGAATGTGGGTGTATCCGCCGGAGCCGACAAACCCGGGTGGCCGCCTGGCATCGCGCAGCGACAGACCGGACAGGTCATATGGGTCCTGTGGTGAAATCAGCGGCGCAAACAGCGCCATCAACACCAGCAGCACCACCACGGCAAACGCAATCAGCGCAATACGGTCTTCGCAAAACCGCCACCACAGGTCGCGCCACGGCGATATGGCTTTGGGCGGCTTGGCCGGTGACGGTGTCATGGCGGGATCGCTCATGCGGCACCTCCCCGGCGCAGGCGCGGATCAAGCAGCGCGTAGACCAGGTCGACGACCAGGTTGATGGTCACGAACAGGCCCGCCGTCAGCATCAGGTATGCCATCATCACCGGCCGGTCGAGGTTCTTGATGGAATCGATGATCAGCTTGCCCACGCCGGGCCATGAAAAGATAGTTTCGGTCACCACCGCGAAGGCCAGGGTGGAACCCAGCTCGAGCCCGAAAACCGTGACGATCGGTATCGAGATCAGCTTGAGCACATGGCGTGACATGATGGTCCACTCCGACAGGCCAGCGGCGCGGGCGAACTTCACCGTATCCCCCAGCATGATCTCGCGGGTGCCGGCCCGCGCCAGACGGATCATGATGGCGAGCTTGAACAGCGCCAGGTTGATGGCCGGCAATGCCAGGTGCGACCAGCCGTTCAGTGTCAAAAAGCTCCAGGCCGTCCCGAACAGTTGCGCCGTATCGCCCCGCCCGCCGGACGGCAGCCAGCCAAGCTCAACGGCAAAGGTCAGGATCAGGATCAGTCCGACCCAGAAAGTCGGCACAGAAAAGCCGAGAATGGACACTGCCATGATGACCCGGGACGACATCGCTTCCGGCCGGTAGCCGGCCAGCATGCCCAGCGGCACCCCGATGACCAGTGCGCCGAGCACGGACACCAGAACAAGCTCTATCGTCGCCGGCAGCCGTCCTGATATCAGTTGCAATACCGGCTCATTGTAGATGTAGGACCGGCCGAGATCGCCCTGCAGCAGGTTGCGGATGTACAGGAAATATTGCTCGATGACCGGCTTGTCGAGGCCGAAGCGGGCTATGGTGCGCTCGCGCACGTCCTGCGTCGCTTCCGGCGGAATCAGGATTTCCAGCGGGTTTCCGATGGAATAGATGCCGGCGAACACGATCACCGACATCACTGCCATTACGAGTATGGCCTGCAGCAGTCGCTGGATGATGAAACCTGACATCGATGCCGCAATATCCGTGTCTGTGGTAAGCAGGACACTCCTTCAGGAGCATCCCGCTCAGTCATGCTATTGCGCTGGCTTGATAAAATAGGCCAGCGTTTCTTCGTCCGCACGCGGCGTCACGACCACCTTGTCGGCACGGCCCGCCCAGACGGTTTGCAGAACCACAATAGAGATGTAGGCGCGATCTGCCATGGTTTTCTCCATTGCCTGTTCGAACAGCGCCCGGCGTTTGTCGGCATCCGGCTCCTGCACACCTTCCTGCATCAGCTTGTCGACATCGTCGTTCTTGTAGCCGATACGATTGAAGGCGCCCATCTTCACCTCTTCGTTTGGCGAATGGGCCAGTGATCCAAGCGTGTAGGACGCCTCACCGGTGAGTGTGCCCCAGCCGTTCATGAACACCGAGTACTCCTTGCGTGCCTGGGTCGGGAAATACACCGTCTTGGAGATTGCATTGACATTGGTGTCGATGCCGATCTGGGCAAACATCTGGCCCAGGCCCTCGCAGATGGCGCCGTCGCCCGGCAGGCGGTCATTGGTGCAGTGCAGGTCGATCTGGAAACCGTCAGGATAGCCGGCTTCCTTCAACAGCGCCTTGGCCTTGTCAACATTGTACTCCGGCAACGGGATTTTCTCCGACGATCCGAAAAAGCCTGCCGGCATCATCTGGTTGGCCGGTTTGCCCAGCCCCTCGAGAACCACGTCGACCATGGTCTGGCGATCGATGGCGAGGTCGATTGCCTCGCGCACCCGTGCATCGCGCAACGGGTTCTTGTCCAGCTTGCTGCCGTCCTTGGCCCGCACTTTCGGCGTGACTTCGCGCTGATCGAGCTGCAGGTTCATCACATAGACCGAGTCGCCGAGAAACGTCTTGATTTTCGGATCCGTGCCCAGCGACAGGTAATCGGCAGACGACACATAGTTGATCACGTCGACATCGCCGGCTTTGAGCGCCGCCAGCCTGGATGAGTCGTCGGAGATTTCGCGGCGAACCACTTTCTCCCAGGGGGCCGCGCCACGCCAGTAATCGTCAAACCGCTCCATGACCAGGCTGCCCTTGGGCTCCCATGACACGTACTTGAACGGCCCGGTCCCGATGGTCGCCTTGCCGGAGTTGAAGCCTTCCGCGCTGGTCTCCGCGGTCGAATAATCCTTGGCCGCCTCAGACGACACGATGAACAGGCGCACGAAGTCGTACGGCAGCGTCGCCGCCGTCCCGTTGGTGTGGATGTGGATCGTGTACGGATCCACAATCTCAACCTGCTTGACGCGGCGAACATAGATTTCAGTGGTCGTCGGTCCGGTCACCTTGGGAATACGGTCGATGGAGAATTTCACATCTTCCGCATCGAAGGTGGAGCCGTCGTGAAACTTGACCCCTTCGCGAAGTTTGAACTCCCAGGTATCCGCATCGACCGCCTTCCAGGAT
>JBCCVY010000162.1:0-8020 GCA_039194725.1 Pseudomonadota bacterium | reverse complement strand
TGCTTGAAAATGCAGCATCCGAACAGGGTGCCCGGATGTCTGCCATGGATAATGCAACCCGGAACGCTGGTGAAATGATTGACAAGTTGACGCTAAGTTTCAACCGTCAACGCCAGGCACAGATTACAAAAGAATTGATTGAAATTATCTCGGGCGCAGAAGCGCTTTAACGTTGGAGAGTATATGATGGCTAAAGCAGCAGCTACCACAGCAAAAAAGGCACCTGCCAAGCGTGCCCCCGCCAAGAAAGCGTCTGCCAGTAAGAGTGCAGTAGCTGGTATGACCGGCAAGGTCGCTCAGGTTATCGGTGCGGTTGTTGACGTGCAGTTCGACAATCACCTACCTGAAATCCTGAACTCACTGGAAACCGAGAACAACGGTCAGCGTCTTGTTCTTGAGGTTGCACAGCACCTTGGTGAGAACACAGTTCGTACCATCGCGATGGACTCCTCTGAAGGTCTCGTTCGTGGTCAGGAAGTGGTCGATACAGGTCAACCTATTCAGGTTCCAGTTGGTATTGAGACACTTGGCCGGATCATGAATGTGATTGGTGAGCCTGTTGATGATGCAGGACCACTCAAAACAAAAGCTACACGCGCGATCCACGCCTCTGCTCCGGAATATGTGGAACAGTCCACTGAATCAGAAATTCTGGTTACCGGTATTAAGGTTGTGGACCTGCTGGCTCCATACGCCAAGGGTGGTAAAATTGGTCTGTTCGGCGGTGCCGGTGTGGGCAAGACAGTTCTTATCATGGAATTGATTAACAACATCGCTAAGGCGCACGGTGGTTACTCAGTGTTTGCCGGTGTGGGTGAGCGTACTCGTGAGGGTAACGACCTTTACTGGGAAATGGTTGAATCCGGCGTGAACAAAGAAGGTGGTGGCGAAGGTTCAAAAGCTGCTCTTGTTTACGGTCAGATGAACGAGCCGCCAGGAGCGCGTGCCCGTGTTGCTCTGTCCGGTCTTACGGTTGCTGAACAGTTCCGCGACGAAGGTCAGGACGTGCTGTTCTTCGTGGACAATATCTTCCGCTTCACCCAGGCAGGTTCGGAAGTGTCGGCGCTTCTCGGCCGTATCCCGTCTGCTGTGGGTTACCAGCCAACGCTGGGTACCGACATGGGCACCATGCAGGAGCGCATCACCACAACCACCAAGGGATCGATTACCTCGGTGCAGGCGGTTTATGTGCCGGCCGACGACCTGACCGACCCGGCTCCGGCCTCGACCTTTGCCCACCTTGATGCAACGACCGTGCTGTCACGGGCGATTTCGGAGAAAGGTATTTACCCGGCTGTGGATCCGCTGGATTCCACGTCGCGCATGCTTGACCCGCAAGTTGTCGGCGAAGAGCACTATGAAGTTGCCCGCCAGGTGCAGGAAGTTCTGCAGCGCTACAAGGCATTGCAGGACATCATCGCCATTCTCGGCATGGACGAACTGTCAGAAGAAGACAAGCTCGCCGTGGCGCGTGCGCGCAAGATCGAACGCTTCCTGTCGCAGCCGTTCTTTGTGGCAGAAGTGTTTACCGGGTCTCCCGGCAAGCTGGTATCGCTGGAAGACACCATCAAGGGCTTCAAGGGCCTGGTATCGGGCGAATATGACCATCTGCCTGAAGCAGCATTCTACATGGTCGGTTCCATGGACGAAGCTGTCGAGAAGGCCGAGCGCCTGGCTGCGGAAGCGGCCTGATCGTTTTCGCGTCAGACTGAGTAACGGAGAGCCTTATGGCCGAACTCTTGAAGTTTGAACTGGTATCGCCGGAACGGCTTTTGTCATCAGGCGAAGTGCAGCAGGTGGTTGTGCCCGGCACCGAGGGCGAGTTCACGGTGCTGGTCAACCATGCGCCGGTGCTGTCTACACTCAAGCCCGGAGTGGTCACCGTGACCGACGAAAGCGGCAACGCAGAGCGCATTTTCGTGCGCGGCGGATTTGCGGAAGTGAACCCGGCCGGCCTGACCATTCTGGCCGAGGAAGCCGTGGCGGTGAGCGATCTTTCGGCTGACAACCTGGCGCAGCAAATACAGAATGCCCAGGAAGACGTGGACGATGCCACTGACGCGGAGAAAAAGCGCCGGGCGCAGGAAAACCTTGATCACCTGAAGCAGCTGCAGTCGGCGCTCTAGAGCACGATCCAGGTTCAGGTTCATACAGTGAATTCAAGCCGGGCAGTCAGATGCCCGGCTTTTTGTTTGTCAGAACGGGATAGGGTCGGCATGAAACAGACAGCACCGGCGGCAGAGCGCAACATGGACGTTGTGCGAAACAGGTTGCTTGAAATTGTACCTGACACCGCTCAGGATCTGCTGGAAGTCTCCTCCGGCACCGGCCAGCACGGAGCCCATTGCGCGCCGGTCATGCCGCATTTGCGCTGGTGGCCGACGGAGGTCGATCCCGGCAGGCTTGCGAGCATTGCTGCCTACGCCGCCGATACGCCGTCGGGAAACCTGATGCCGCCGCAGCAACTCGATGTGACTGACAAGAACTGGGACACCGCAGCACGGCCGCAACGGGCGGATGTGATCTTGAGCATCAACATGGTTCACATCACGCCGTGGGCGGCGTGTGCCGGACTGTTGCGTGGTGCCGGGCGCAAGTTGACCGAAGGCGGCCTGCTGGTTTTGTACGGCCCGTTCCGGCAGCGGCACGTCGAGACGGTTGCAAGCAATGAAGCCTTCGATGCCTGGTTGAAGGATCAGGACCCGGCCTACGGCCTGAGGTTTGTGGAGGACATTGCCGAAGAAGCGTCGCGCCACAATCTGTCCTTGTCGGAAGTTTTGACGGTGCCGGCCAACAACCTGATGGTTGTGTTCAGATCAGTATGAAAGTCCTAAAGCTGACCGTTGTCGAAGTGCCAGAGCAACTTTATGGGTTCATGTGAACCCATGCTGGTCTAGACGGACAGGTGCCTGAAGGCCTCGACGACCCGGCCGTAGACCTGGCGTTTGAACGGCACGATGAGCTCTTCGAGCTCGTTGATGTCGGCCCAGCGCCACTCGTCGAATTCCGGCTTGTGGCCGATACCGGAAATGTCGATCTCCGTGTCTTCGCCGGTAAACCGGAAGGCGACCCATTTCTGCTTCTGGCCCCGGTAGCGGCCCTTCCAGGCAACGCCGACAAGGTGGTCAGGCAGGTCGTAGGTGAACCAGTCGTCTGTCTCTGCCAACACGGTTGCCGAGCGCACGCCGGTTTCCTCGGTCAGTTCGCGCAAGGCGGCGGTGCGGACATCTTCGCCGTCGTCGATACCGCCTTGGGGCATCTGCCACCACATGCCGACGCCTTCAGCCTCGTCGTCGTTTTCCTGCACGATGCGATGCCCGATCCACACTCGGCCTTCCGGGTTCAGCAACATGACGCCCACGCACGGGCGGTAGGGCAGGTTGGAATGGTCACTTGTCATAATTGTGGGAACTAGAACATTGGGGATTTGGGCTTCGATCTGGGAACTTGTCGTTCTCGTCACCCCAGCGAAGGCTGGGGTCCAAGATGAGCTTGCCGGTGGGCACCTGCGCAGACATGGATTCCAGCCTTCGCTGGAATGACAACTGTGAGTGTATCATAAAGTCCGACTGGCTCTCTAGCTGCGGCGTGCTGCAAAGGCGGCAGATACCGGCACCAGCAAAATGTTGCGGCCGGCCAACCCTTGCGCCCATTCATCGATGGCTTCGATGGTGGCGGGCAGGCCGGATCCGGTTGCGATGGCCATGCCGCTGTGACGGGCCTGCGCTTCCAGTTTCTGCAGGGCGGCCAGAACCGATGCCGGTGAACCGTCACCATCAAGATCGACAACCGCGGAGCGGGCATCGAGCCCGAGAATGCCGGCCAGCTGAGTGGCACGGGACAGGCCCTTGCTGCCGTCATCAACATAGATCAGGCCACGTTTGCCAAGTTCCTTCAGGATCGGGCTTATTGCGTCATTGTTGCTGGCGAACTGGGCGCCGAGATAATTGGTCACACCGGCATATCCGGCAAACCGGCTGAGATGCCAGCGCAGCGAATCCAGGTTCTTTTGCGGCGGTGCCGAGGTCAGCAGGGTGCGCGGACCGGGATCGATGGACGGATAGCCGAACGGTTCCATGGGCAGATGCACGTAAAGCTCATGGCCGCGCGAGCGTGCCTCATTGGCCTGCTGTTGCAGGTTTTCTCCATAAGGCGCAAACCCCAGCGAGACTTCCGGCGGCAGCCGGTTGATTGCGGTCCTGGTCAGCCCTTCGTTCAATCCCATGCCGCCGATCAGCAGGGCCACTTTCGGCATGTCAGATGCCAGGTGCTCGCGGGAAACCGGGCGGGCATAGACTGTTGAAGGTTTCGATCCGTCCTTGGCGCGCCGGGGCAGGGGGCCATGCGGGCCCTTGCCGGTCACCTTGGCCACCGGCGCCGGCACCAGCGCCAGGCTGGCGCGCGACGGGATCAGGGCCTGTTGATCGCGCGAGCGGGCCAGGTCGTCCACTGAAAGCGCGCCCGGAGGGCTTTCCACCTCGCCTGATCCAGAAGCGCGGCTTGCCAGTTGCCGCCGGCGCCGCTCAAGGTCGGTCTCCTCACCCCTGCTGCCAAGCTCGGACAAATCAATGACCGGTGTGTCGGCGCCCGTGTCCTGGGACATGGCTTCATCGTCGGCTCGTGTGTTTTGCTGAGCACCGTTGGCGGGCTTGTCGACGGACGATGTAACGATCGGATCCGAGGTATCGATGCGCATGTGCACGACCGGCTCGCCGCCATAAGGTTCATGGCTGACCACGAGCCAGCCGGCCAGACCGCCGAGCACGGTTATGCAGGCCAGCGATGTCGCACGCAATGCAGACGGGCGCGTCGACAACAGACGTGCCGGCAGTGAACGCCGTTTCAACGGCTGGCGAAGGTCGTTTTCCATTTACAGCTTACCCAATTTCCCTGTGAGTTGCTGCGAACACCCGCCTCTACTGGCTGGTCAAGCGGACGAACTATACGCGCGACGCTACTGATTCGTACTGAAGTAAAGCACAAATGGAGGCTGTCCGGATACACGCTCAACCGGCAGTGAAGTTAAATGTCACAATGCAAGGTTGCGGCGCGAGCATGGCTCGCACCTGCCGGTCAAGCGCTCTGAGAACCCTAGTTTGCCGATGTGCCGGTCTCGGCGGCCGGTGCTTCCGCCTTCTTCGGCGCATCGCTGACCACCGTCTTGCCGTCAAGCACATCAATGGCCGCCTTGAGCTGCAGGTCCTTCTCCTTGTCGGCTGGCACATAGGACGATGAGCCTGTTGATTCCTCCCCCTCGCCCTCGCCGGTCAGGTGGCCGCGCAGGCCGGCTTCCGACGTATTGCGTCCGGCCTGGGCTTTCAGCTCTTCCGGCAGTTCCTGCTCGACCTTGATGTCCGGCTTGATGCCCTTGGCCTGGATGGAGGTGTTGGACGGCGTGTAATAGCGCGCCGTGGTCAGGCGAATGGCGCCTTCCGATCCGAGCGGGATGATGGTCTGGACCGACCCCTTGCCGAAAGACCGGGTGCCGAGAATCGTGGCCCGCTGGTGATCCTGCAGGGCGCCGGCAACGATTTCAGACGCCGACGCCGAGCCGCCATTGATCAGCACGACGATCTTCTTGCCGTCGCTCAGGTCGCCGTTGGTTGCCGTCGAACGGTCGGTTTCAGATCCGTTGCGGCCCCGTGTCGAGACGATAACGCCCTTGTTCAGGAAGCTGTCGGACACCGAGATGGCCTGGTTGAGCAAGCCGCCAGGATTGTTGCGCAGGTCGATGATGTAGCCTTTAAGCTTGTCGCCGAGCTGGTCCTTGATCTTCTCGATGGCCTTTTCCAGGTTGTCCTGGGTCTGGTCGTTGAATGATGAAATGCGGATGTAACCGATATCATCGCGTTCGACGTTGAAACGCACGGCGCGGATCTTGATGATTGCGCGCTTGATGGTGACATCGAACGGTGCATCCTTGCCCTTGCGCACGATGGTCAGCGTGATCGGCTCGCCGACCTTGCCGCGCATTTTGTCGACGGCTTCGTTCAGGGTCAGGCCGCGAATTTCCTTGCCGTCGATCTGGGTGATCAGGTCGTTGGACAGGATGCCCGCCTTCTGGGCCGGGGTGTCATCGATGGGCGCCACCACCTTGACCACTTCCTTCTCCATGGTGACCTCGATGCCGAGACCGCCGAATTCGCCGCGGGTCTGAACTTGCATGTCCTTGAAGCGCTTCGGGTTCATGTAGCTGGAATGGGGGTCAAGGCCGGACAACATGCCGTTGATGGCCGTGTCGATCAGCTTCTCCGAATCGGGTTCTTCCACGTAGTCGGCCCGGACACGGTCAAACACATCGCCAAACAGGTTCAGATAGCGGTAGGTTTCCTGATTGGATGCGTTGGCGAAGTTCAGCGACTGCCAGGCACCTGTGGCCGCGATAAAGCCGACAACGAAGGCGCCGGCGATCTTCAGGTTGGTTTTGTGCATTACGTGTCGGCTTTCCATCAAGGGTTAGGATCGGGGATCCCGGTTAGCTGAGCATTCAATGTAAAGATTAGCGCGCTGTCGTGCTTCTCGCTAGCCTTCATTTCCGCCATTATTGCGGCGAAGTGCCGATTTTTGACCACGATCCACCCACCAGCGGGATGAATCGATGGCTTCAGCGCCTTTTCTTACTTCTACGTACAAGATCGGTCTTGGATCGTCTATGCGGTCACCGATCAAAGTTCCGCGAGCCGTGTGTGTGCCCATCGTTCCGACAGGCTCTCCTGCGGTCAGTGATTGTCCCGCAGAAACGGTGATCTTGTCCAGACCCGCAAGCAACAAATGATAGCCGTCGCCGGCATTGATGATGATGAGCTTGCCGTAACTGCGAAATTCACCGGCGAATTCCACATCACCGTCTGCCGGCGTGGTGATCTGGGCGAGTTTGCCGGTGGCGATGTGCAGACCTTCCGAGCGGCCGCCATAGCCATCCTTGTCGTTGAAGTTGCGCACCCGTTCACCCTGGGCCGGATAAGCCAGCTTGCCGATGGACGCGGCAAAGCGGACCGGCGGCTTCCTGCGCCTGCGTTCAGCTTCGGCTTCCTGCTTCTGCTTCAGCTCAAGCGCGGCCTGGCGGCGGGCTTCCTCCTCTGCAGCCTTGGCAAGCCGTTCGGCTTCCGCCGCCTTTTCCTCGGCGATTTTCAGCTCGGCAAGCCGCTTCTGTTCAGCTTCACGGGCCTGTTGCTCGGCAAACCTGCGGGCCTCTTCAGCGGCAATCCTGGCGAGGCGTTCGGCTTCGGCCTGTTTTTCCTTCTCGGCCTTCAGTTCGGCAAGCCGTTTCGCTTCTGCCTCGCGGGCCTTTTGCTCGGCCAGCAGGCGCGCCTTTTCAGCCGCCGCCCTGGCAATGCGCTCGGCCTGTGCCTTCCTCTCCGCTTCTGCCTTGGCCCTGGCAACCCGTCTTGCCTCTTCTTCGCGGGCTTTCTGTTCGGCAATCTTACGCGCTTTTTCGGCGGCTGCCTTGGCCTGTGCCTTGCGGCGCGCTTCGGCCAGGCCGGCCAGCAGCTGGCGAATGTCCTTGGCTTTCTGCGCCAGTTCCAGCGCGCGCTTCTGCTCTGCTTCGAGCTCACGTGAGGTTTTTGCGAGCAGGGCCTGCTTGCGCACCAGCAACGCCTCCAGTTCGGCTCGCGCCGGCCCGAGGTTGGAGATGTGCGTGTCGAGTTCGTCGCGGGCCGCCACGATGCGCTGGCGGACGGCTTCAAGCTCTGCCAGTTCACGCGTCAGGCTGGCGGCCTGGCCTTTCAGGTCGGGTACGATGGCGCCGAAAAGAAGTGCACCGCGCACGGCGCGGGTTGCATCGTCGGGCTCCACCGCCAGTGGCGGCGGCGGATTGCGTTCCAGCTTCTGCAGTCCGGCAAGCAGTTCGGCGAGCGTGCCGCGCCGGGCGCGCAGCCTGGAGCGCAGCGTGTTCTCCTTCAGGGCAAGGGAGAGAAGCTTTTTCTCACTTTCGGCAATGCGCGCTTCGCGCGACTGTATGTTGCCGGCCAGTGCGACCAGCCGGTCCGACACGCTTGCCATCTCCGCCGCCAGCGCC
>JBCCVY010000161.1:0-8024 GCA_039194725.1 Pseudomonadota bacterium | reverse complement strand
GCCGGCCAGTACACAGCGTGAAAGCGGACAATGTCCTTGCCGATGATGTGAATGTCAGCCGGCCAGAACCTCGCCAGTCGCGGATCATCGTTGAGATAGCCGGTGGCAGTCATGTAATTGGTCAAGGCGTCGACCCAGACATACATGATGTGACCGGGTGCGTCCGGCACCGGTATGCCCCAGTCGAAGGTCGTGCGCGAAACCGAGAGGTCCTTCAGGCCACCCTTGACGAAACTGACAACTTCGTTGCGGCGTTCCGCCGGTCCAATGAATTCAGGGTGCTCGTCATAGAGTTTCAGCAACCTGTCCTGGTATTGGGACAGTTTGAAGAAATAACTCTCCTCCTCCACCCATTCAACCGGCGTCCCGGTCTTGATCGCGAACTTGCCGCCATCGCGGTCTTCCAACTCGTCTTCGCCATAGAAGGCCTCGTCCCTGACGGAATACCAGCCGGCATAAGTGTCGAGATAGATATCGCCGGCGGCCTGCATCTTTTTCCAGATGGTCTGGACGGCTTCGTGGTGGCGTGGTTCGGAGGTGCGGATGAAGTCATCGTTTGAGCAGTTCAATGCCTTGACCATGGCCTCGAATTTCGGCGCCATTTCGTCGACAAATTCAGCCGCCGAGCGATCCAGCTTCTGGGCGGTTTGCTGAATTTTTTGGCCGTGTTCGTCCGTTCCGGTGACGAAAAACACATCATAGCCGTCCAGCCGTTTAAACCGCGCCATGGCATCGGTCGCCAGTGCTTCGTAGGCGTGGCCGATATGTGGGTCGCCATTCGGGTAAGAAATGGCAGTGGTGATGTAGAATGTCGGCTTTTCGGTCATGTGGAAGTCTTCATGCCTTGCGGGCTTGCTCGATAAGGTCAAATGCCTGCAGCAGCGTCAGGCGCCGGTCGAGGTTTAGGGCATTTGTTTCACGAATGGAATGCCCGATTAGCGCATGGGCATCAGCAAGTGCACGGCCCTGCCGTTGGGCCGCCGGTTGCCTTATGGCTGTTGCGGCAGCCGACGTGATCCAGCCGTCAAGCAGCGCGCAAAACACATTGAAGCGGTCATCACTGCCGCGGCCGTGCAGGGCGTTGGCAATCGACATCCTGGTCTTGGTGTCCAGTCGGCCGGTCTCCGCCGCCGCTGCGAACCTGTCGAAGACCGCCCCGGCTCCGGTTTCCGCCAGCGCCAGTGCGAGGCCGGGTCTGCCATTGGCTGTTGCAATGTGCGGCAGCGCCGTTTTGCCGAGCCCGTCCGGCAGCAGTTCCAGCGCCGATTTGGTGTCTTGTGGCGACAGTGGTTGCAATGCCAGTTCAATGCACCGCGACCTGATTGTCGGCAACAGCTTCCCGCGTTCATGACACACCAGGATGAACAGGCTTCTCTCAGGTGGTTCTTCCAGGGTTTTCAGGATCGAATTGGCCGCAGCGGCATTCATTTCATCTGCAACATCGACAATGGCGATGCGCCAGCCGCCGGCCCCCGCGGTCTTGCTGAAAAAGTCCGCCGCCTTGCGGCTGGCGTCGACAGTGATGCCAGCCTTCAGTTTTCCCTTCTCCACGTCGCGCTGCACGACCAGCAGATCAGGGTGAGACCGTGCCGACACCTGCGAAGTGACAATGTCATCGGCGGGTATTGCAAGCGTGTCGCCGGGAGCGGTCTCATGATCGGGGTGCCGCAGCAGGTAGCGGGCGAGACGATAGGCCAGTGTGGCCTTGCCCACCCCCTGCGGCCCGGTTATCAGCCAGCCGTGATGAAACCGGCCGGATTGGTAGGCCTCCAGCAGATGCCGTTCGGCTGCATCGTGGCCGATGAGATTTTGGGTATGGCGTGGATGCAGCTGGGTCTCGCGCGGATCAATCTGCTCGTCGTTTTTTGCGCTCATGGCCGGGCATCCTCAAGCAGTGGAGAAAGCGCCTGCCAGACCTGAGATGCGACTTCGTCTTTGGACTTGGACGCATCAATGACTTTGCACCGTGCTGAAAACTCGCTGGCAACGGTCAGATAGCCCTCGCGCAACCGGTCGTGGAACGCCAGACCTTTGCGTTCGAAACGGTCATCGCCGCCGCGCAACCCGGCCCGTTCAAGGCCGATGCGCGGATCCAGATCGAACACCAAAGTGAGGTCCGGTTGAGTGTCGCCGACGATGTCTCGGTCGAGGTGATCGATGAGTTGCCTGCTACCCTGGCCGGCATGGCCCTGATAGGCCCGTGTCGAATCTGCAAATCGGTCACAGATTACGACCGCCCCACCTTCGAGCGCAGGTATGATTGTGTGGCGTAGGTGGCTTTCCCGCGCGGCATAGTTGAGCAGTATTTCCGCTGTCACACTCCAGCGTCCGGTTTCGCCGCTGACCAGCAACTTCCGGATGGCATCGGCATCTTCCGACCCGCCGGGTTCGCGGGTTTCAACAACCTGGTGTCCAAGCTGGCGCAGTTTTGCAGCGAGCATCACGGTTTGTGTGCTCTTGCCGGTACCCTCACCGCCTTCGAATGTGATGAACAATGCCCGTTTCATGTGGAGATGGTTTTATCAACCACCGAGGGCCATGAAAAGCGCCGAATCCAGAGCTTTCTTCCACATGCTGTCGGTTGCCGCGACGCTGTTCTTGGTGTGCACGGGCGCCTTGTAGACAAGCTTGCCGTCGCTCAGGATCCGCACCACGCCGATCTCGGTGCCGGCCTTGATCGGCGCTTTCAGAGGCCCTGAATAGACCAGCTGGACTTCGGCCGTGGCCTGCTCCTCTTCTGACAGCAGGGTCAGGATGTTGTTTTTGGTGATCAGTTTGACAGATGGTTCCTCGCCACCCCAGACACGGGCCTGGCCGACGGTGTCTCCTGCGGAAAACAGCCGCACAGCACGAAATTTCCTGAAGCCGAAGTCAAGCAGGCGCTCGGTTTCCTGGGCCCGGTCGCGCCTTGTCTTCATGCCGCCGACGACGGTGATCAGACGCCTGCCTTCACGTTCGGCGGATCCGATCATGCCGTAGCCGGACTGCCTGATGTAGCCGGTCTTCACGCCATCAGCACCGCGGTACTTGCCCAGCAACGGATTGCGGTTTTGCTGCGTGATGTTGTTCCAGGTGAATTCGCGGATGCCGTAGTACTTGTAGTATTCCGGAAACACCTCGATGATGTACCGGGTCAGGCTGGCCAATTCGCGCATGGTGGTCAGATGACCTTCCGCCGGCAGGCCGGTGGCGTTCTTGAAGGTGGATTTCGGCAAGCCAAGTTCACGAACGCGCCTGGTCATGTCATCGGCAAAACCGTCTTCGGTGCCGCCTATGGCTTGTGCAATTGCGATTGCGGCATCGTTGCCGGAGTGAACGACGACACCCTTGATCAGGTTCTCCAATGAGACTTTTGACCCCACTTCGGCGTACATTGTGGAACTTCTGGACGGTGCCCCGCCCCGGCGCCAGGCGTCTTCGGTTATGGTGAACTCATCGGTGAGCTTCAAACGTCCCTGTTTGAGCCGCTCGAACACCATGATCATGGTCATGACCTTGCTCATGCTTGCCGGCGGCACCAGCTCATCTGCATTCTTCTCGAAAAGCACCTTGCCGGACCGACTGTCCATGACAATGGCATACTCGGCAATGGTCTCGAATTCCTGGGCCGCAGCTGTTTTCCAGGGCACGGAAACAAACAGGGTAACGGCAATCGCCGCCAAGGCCAGGAAGAACCTGGCTTGGGCGTTGCTGTTGTACCTTGCCTTAGCTAGCATGGTGACCGCCGTTGTCTTTCAAGTTGATGGATTCTTCCTCAACATTACCCATAGACTTGGGTGCAATCAACAGGCGCAAGTCTAGACCATTCAGTTGATTGCAGAATTCACAACAGCGTCATGATGACCACGGGCCCGGACCTGCTGCAGGGCTGACTGCGCGGTGGCATGGTTGTCGAGCGGACCGACCCGGACCCGGTACAGTGGACCGAACGAGCCGTTGGCGGGCTTGATATGAACACTGCCGAGATCTGCTAGGGCTTCCTTGGTGCGCTGGGCGTTTCCGGGATCAGCAAAAGCTGCAACCTGAATGTAGTAACCGCCGGTCCCGGTGGGGGCGGACGCCGCTGCATTGGCGGTGTTCAGTTGCGGCTGGCTTTCACCGTAGCGGCCATCGCGCAGGTTGGCGCCGGCGATCATCTGGTTCAATGGCGTGCGCCGTTGCAGTTCCTGATTCATTGCAGCGAGATGGCTGTAAGTCGGATCCTGCAGCGGGGCCGGACCAATGTATTGAACGTGGGTCTTGGCTTTGCCTTTGCCTCTGAAGCCGAGCAGGTCGGCTGAGCGTTTGGACATGTCAATAATGCGGCCATTGACGAATGGACCGCGGTCATTGACCCTGACAATGACCTCGCGGCCGTTTTCAAGGTTTGTCACCTTGGCATAACTCGGCAGTTCCATGGTGGTGTGGGCTGCGGTCAACTGCTCCATGTCAAACCATTCGCCGTTTGACGTCATGCGCCGGTTGAACTTCGGACCGTACCATGACGCCACGCCTGTCTTGCTGTAGTTCGGCTCATGCTTCGGATAGAACCAGTTGTCGGCGACCTGGTATGGTTTGCCGACATGGCGCCTGCCACCACCTTTCGGCATTGGTCCTTTGGCATCATCCCATATGGGAGACCCGACACCTGCGAACGGGTCCTTCTTGCCGGAGCCGGAACATCCTGCCAGGGCGATGGCAACCGCGCACAGCACCCCTGCCCCGATAAAGTAATAACCGTTGTTCCTGCGTGTCGGCAGCCGCAAATTCTGATCTATCATGATCGAAATGTTCCCAGGTTTAAACGCCGTGCTGTCACCCGCCCACCCTTAACGGGTGCGCTAAATGTTTAACGAGTTTGCAGCAATGACGGTAAAGGCGAGGTTCAGAAACACGGTTAACGAAATCTTGCAGGCCGACCTGCCTGGGCGCTTTTCCAAGCGCGGCAGCCAAACTATAGTCTGGCTCATGAACCAGATCCCCTCCCCGGTCGAGCTGACCACTTCATTGAGCCTGCAGCTTGCCAGCGCGATAATGGCGCGTCCCGTGTCGGATGATGACCTGCAGGCTGCCGCCCTGTTCACACTAGACGCCGTCGCGAACATCGTCGCGGGCCGCAATTCGGTACAGGGGCGCAAGCTTCTGACCTGGCAGAATTCCATGTCAGAAAGCTCGGGCGGGGCGATTGACCAAGCGAGATTATCGTTCTTGTACGGAAGTTTATGTCACATTCTTGAGGTGGATGACCTGCACCGGGCATCAGTGGTTCATCCCGGCTGTGTCGTGGTTCCGGCCGTGTTCGCGATGGCAGCGGGAACAGACGGCAAATCGGCCCTGACCGCCACTTTGAGAGGATTTGAAGCCTGTTGCCGTGTAGGCATGAGCGTTGGGCCCGAACACTACAAGATTTGGCACAACACCGCCACTTGCGGCCCGTTCGGATCCGCGGTCGCCGTTGCCGGTCTTCTGGGTCTTGATGAAACGGCTTGCGTGCATGCGATTGGAAATGCCGGCTCCCAGTCTGCCGGTTTGTGGCAGTTTCTCGATACCGGGGCTGAGACCAAGCATTTGCACGCCGGGCGTGGCGCCGAGGCTGGAGTTGTCGCGGCCACGCTGGCCGCGCATGGTTTCACCGGGGCACCGGAAATACTTGAAGGTGACCGGGGGTTCTACAAGGCGACCTGTCCCGACCCAGATCAATCCAGGCTTCTGCCGGGCGCGGACGAACGCTGGCAACTGCATGAAACGTCGATCAAACCATGGCCATCGTGCCGGCATACCCACCCCGCGATAGAGTGCGCGTTGGCCCTTCATCGGCAATTGCGGGACGGTGGCACCATCAGGGCGGTCAGGATTTCTGCCTATCAGGCGGCACTGGACCTGTGTGACCGCATGGAGGTTGAAACCGCCTATGCCGGCAAGTTCTCGCTGCAGCACTGTGTGGCAACGGCGCTTATCAGGGGCGCGGTGGTGTTTGACAATTTTGAGGCCGAAGCCCGTTCGGAGGCCGGCGATCTGCGCAACAAAACCTCGGTGTCGTCTGTCGACGAGTATCAGTCTGCCTATCCGGTGCACTGGGGCAGCCGGGTTGAGGTCGAACTGCAGGATGGAACCGTCATTTCGCATGCGGTTGCCGATGCACGCGGTGATCCGGAATTGCCACTGTCACACGACGATATGGTTGCAAAGGCGCGGGGTCTGCTGACCCATGGTCGCCATCCTGACCCTGAACGCCTGATAGAGCAGGTTCTGGCCATGCCTGCGGGCGGGGTCGTGCCTGATCTCTCCGGGCTGATGAGCAGCGCTGAAAAGAGCGCTGACTGACGCTTGCATGCAGGCCTAATTGGCCGTTGAGCCCCCGAGGATTTCAGTTTCCGCCGGAGAATCGGCGACGCCGGGATCGGGTGTCTCACTGGCCGGCGGTTCTGAACCGGTGGCTGCATTTGGCGTGTTGCCTGCTTCTTGCTCGGCTGCCTCCGCCTTGGCGGCAACCTCCAGAACCGCACGCAACCGCACCATGTTGCTGGCACCGTGTATGTTTCCGGCAGCGGCTGACCGCTGGTAGAGCTGCAGCGCCCTGGCCGTGTTCTTCACGGTCCCCCAGCCCATCTCATACATGCCGCCTAGATTGTTCTGACCCCAGGAATTGCCGGATTTGGCCGTGTCACTGAACAGGCGAAAGGCGGTCTGCAGGTCGCGGTCGACGCCTTTGCCCTGCAGATACATCAGCCCAAGATTGTTCTTTGATGCAACATGGCCGAGGTCGGCCGCCTTTTCATAGAAACTGATTGCCTTGCCGGGTACGGCTTTGACACCCTTTCCGTAATGGTAAGCATCGGCAGCCCAGTAAGCCGCCTCCATGTGTCCCTTGTCAGCCGCACTGGCATACAGGGTCAGGGCGTTTTTCGGGTTGGCTTTCAGTCCCTTTGCGCCTTCACGCAACAGGTTCGCCAACAGAAACTGAGCTTCTGCGTTGCCTTTTTCCGACGCTGTGGTCAGCCAGCGCGCCGCGTCCACCGGACGCACGGGAGTGTTGTTGTCGCCGGACAGATAGTCTTTGGCCAGCGATATCTGGATGTCGATATCGCCCTCTTGCGCCAGTTTGAGCTTTTCTTCGAATGTCGGTGGCGGATCCACCGCATCCTCGGGCACTTCGACGAGCGGATTGTCCTCGACGACAGGATTGTCCTCGGCGGTTTGCGACCAGGAGGGCTGTGCCAGTGCTACAGTCAGGGCCGCTGCGCCGAGCGCTATTGCAAGTTTCGTGAAAAGTTTCATCATTGTCCCCAAATGGCCCCTCAAGATATCGTCTTGTTACATGCAGGTGCCTTGTTTGGCCAGCCCCCGGCGGCGACTGCACTCGTGTTCAGACAGCTACTGGACCCTTGTCCAGGTCTGTGAACCGCACAGAATGAGTGCAAAACAGCCTTCCACCTCCATGGTGGTGCGTTTCGGCTTCAGATAGAGATCGTACACTTTGCCGTCTTCGGCATTGTACACGTAACCCTTGAGCTGGGATTCATCGTCCGGTTGCAGGCCGCGGATGATGGTCAGTCCGAGCAGTGGCCGGTTTCTCTGCGTGGCGTCGGGATTGTTGATGTCGGTCTTGGGCTGACCGTTTGCGTTGTTGGGCTCCCTGAGCCAGACCACGCGGCCGCACAAGGCACCGCCACACTGGGAGATTTCAATATTGGACTGGCCGTCCTCATCCGCCCAGATGCCCAGGGCCCGCTGCGCTGGTTGCCCTACCGCAGTCTGCATTCCCGTGGCGAACAACAACACCAGACCTAGCAAAAACTTGTTCATCGTCGTAACTGCGCCGCTTTCGATACTTCTTCGATCAAGTCCACTACGATTGATCTGTGGCCACAGTAGGACAACTGTGGTGAACGTTATATGAAAACAACGGCCAACCGGTTTAAAGTCTTGCACACCGGCACCGGGCCGATTAAACACTTTTTGGCATCTGACAGGTGACCATCCACGATCTCGTTGCGGAGGGGTGGCAGAGTGGTCGAATGCGGCGGTCTTGAAAACCGTTGGGC
>JBCCVY010000160.1:0-8153 GCA_039194725.1 Pseudomonadota bacterium | reverse complement strand
TCTGCTCTTGCGAGGTCATACCGTTTATCGCCGGGCTGCTGGCACTGGGCGCACCCTTGTCGGCGGTCATGGCATTCTGGCTGTCTTCTCCGCTGATTGATCCGCCAACACTGCTGATCACGGCCGCCGCGCTGGGCTGGCCGTTTGCCATCGGCAAGGCAGTGTCAGCCATCGGTCTGGGATTGTTTGGCGGGTTTGCCATAAAGCTGCTGCTGAAAGGCGGCTGGTTCGGCGCGCCACTGCGCGAGCAGATGGCCACCGGCTGTGGCTGCGGTCCGAACCCGTTTGACGGCAAGCCGGTCTGGCAGTTCTGGCGCGAGGCAGGACGACGGCAGGTGTTCACGACCGAGTTCATCAACAACGCGCTGTTCCTGATCAAGTGGCTGGCTCTCGCCTATGTGCTGGAAGCGTTGCTGGTCACCTATGTCCCGGCTTCCCTGATCGCCGGCCTAGTCGGTGGCGAAGGCGTGGTGCCGATCGCCATCGCGGCTGTGGTCGGCATGCCGGCTTATTTGAACTCCTATGTTGCGCCGCCTCTGCTGTCCGGTCTGATGGAGCAGGGCATGAGCGCAGGCGCTGCCATGTCGTTCATGGTCGCCGGCGCGGTCAGTTCGGTTCCGGCCATGGCAGCCGTCTGGTCACTGGTGAAGAAAAAGGTCTTCGCTGCCTATCTCGGCCTCGGCGTGAGCGGAGCAATCATCTCGGGCATCATCTTCCAGATGCTTGTGTGAAGCACGCCGGCAGGCCGGTTTGTCAGGCAGAGGCCATAGCCCTTTCGACTGCCGCATGGCAGTGAAGTTCGGTTGTGGAAAATGCCGGAAGAGGTGATTGCTCCGGTGACAGGAGAAGCGGGATTTCGGTGCAGGCCAATGCAACGCTGTCTGCGCCGCGCTTGCCGAGTGAAGCAATGATCTGCTTGTATGTCTGGCGCGTTTCGTCGAGGAAACGGTTTTCAACCAGCTCCTGATAAATGCTGTCGTGAATGAACCGTTTTTCATCCTCATTGGGGATGATGGCTTCGATACCGTTTCGTGCGAGTATGTCGGCGTAGAACTCACCTTCCATCGTTTTACGGACCCCGAGAATGGCCACCCGCTTCAGACCTTCAGCCTTGATCGCCTCGGCGGTGACCTGAGCGATATGCAGAAAGGGAGTTTCAAGCTCAGCCTGAATTCTGGGAACAAAGCGATGCACATCGTTGCAGGTGATGACGATGAAATCAGCCCCGGCTGATTGTAAGGCCAGGGCCGACCGTCTGATCTGGGCACAGGCCGCAGCCTCATCCTGCCTGTCAATGACAGCTTCCACGTATTCCTGTCGATTAACGCTTTCCAGAACAATGCGGGCCGACGTCACGCCGCCGGCCTCAGCCTGCGTGATTTCGTTGACGCGCTTGTAATACTCTGCGGTTGAAACCCAACTCAAACCACCGATCATCCCAATCTTCTTCACAGTGCGGCCTCTCCGATCTGAATGTTGTCTACATGCTATGCTGACCAAATTGCGACTTTGAGGCTCGCGCCGCGGCGCAGCGTTCTCTGAACTCCGGTGAGAACGGGTCTACCGAGCCGAAACGGTCTGGGGCAAAACCGGTTACATCGAAACCGGGTTCTTCACCGCGCACCAATGCTGAAAGGGCTGAGCCGATGCCGGCCGACAGTGCAATTCCGTTTCCGCAGCAGCCTGCCGCGGTGAAAAAGCCGAACGTCCCCGGAACCGCGCCGAGAAGAATGTGGCCGTCCGGCGTGTAACCGGACAGGCCGCTGACATAACTCGCGAACTGTGCCTGCGCAAACGTCGGGAAAAAGGTCGTAATGTCCTGCATGGCATCGGCGATTACGTCCCAATGCTCCTCACCCTTGGTGGCGGAGAAGGTGTTGATATCGTCCGGCAGTTCACGCGCGTCGAACGTGACAGAGGTTGCCTCCTGCACGCCGATGAGCATGGCGCCCGTCTCAGGGCGCATATAGGCCCTGGCATCAGGCAGCAGGGTTATTGGGAAGTCACTGCCATAAGCTGGGTCCGTTGCAGTGATCCAGTAATGGCTGCGGGTTGGCGTCATCGGGAGCAGATAACCGGCGTGCGCAGAAATCAGCGATGCCCAGGCCCCGGCAGCATCTATGACGGTGCCGCCGAAGACGTCTCCCGAGGCAGTGCTGACACCCTGGACTCGATCAGAGTCGACGATCAGTCCGGTCACCGCCGTACGAGGCCGGATCTGCGCACCAAGCTTGCGTGCCGCTCGCCCATAAGCGCTGCTTAGGGAGTACGGCTCGACATAGCCGTCGGACGGGAAAAACGTGATGCGACGGGCCATCGAAGAATCCAGCCACGGCGCCTTTCGGCGCAGATCTTCCGGGCTCAACAGCTGGCCTGGATTGCCGTGCTCTGCAGCGTCGCGCTCCATGGCCCGCAGTTCCGCCGCACGCGCTGGCGAGGACGCAACTCGAAGGCTGCCGACAGCGTGCAAACCAACAGTCTCATCCAACTCGCTCTCGAGTACCGGAATGGTATCAAGTGTCAACTTGGCCAACGCTGTATTGAGCGGCTTTGCCGTGGCCTGCAATATCAGGCCGGCCGCTTTGCTGGACGCCGCACTGGCCAGTTCATTGCGTTCGAGTACGAGGACGCTGTCCTGCCGGTCGCGTATAAGGTGGTATGCGATAGACAGACCCAGGACACCGCCGCCGATGATAATGTGATCAAATGTTTCCACCCGTCGGGCTGCCTGGTCTCAATCATCTTCCATCAGGAAGTCATCAGCGCTCAATGCCTTGCCGGCAGCGGCCTTTTTCTCCGCCTCGACATAGTCCTCGGTTCTGCGCATGGCCGGCCGGGTGCCGGCGGCAAACGGATCGTTGCCGGAGTTGGCCTGGTGCTCGATGCGGCAGTTGTCGCACATCTGGATCAGCTTTGACGCTTCCGAGTCGGCAAACATGGAATGCTGGCCGGCCAGTTGCGCGGAGATTTTCTCGATCGTGCTCTTGGTGCCGAATTCCTTGCCGCAGGAAATGCAGGCGAACGGTTCTTCCTCGTTCAGAATGACCGGTGACAGGGCTGAGGCGGCAAAATTGTAGCGCGGTTCCAAGGTGATCGCGCCTTCGGGACAAGTCGTCCTGCACAGCCCGCACTGCACACATGCTGCTTCGGTAAAACTCAATTGCGGTTTGTCCGGGCTGTCGGCAATGGCGTTGACCGGACAGGCACCGACACAGGCCTGGCACAGCGTGCAGGTGTCGGTGTTGACGATGATCTGGCCGTAAGGCGCTGCGTCGGGCAGGGCGATGATGTCTTGCGGTGCCGGAGCATTGTCGTGCAGCAGGCCCAGCATGGTGCGGGTGACATCCCGTTTAGAGCCGACGCCTGATATCGCATGGGCCCTCAGGGCTGGTGCAGGCTTATCGGTCCAGACGCTTGCTTCCAGCGCGTCCGGGTCCGCCTCGCAGATCAGATTGATGGAACACTCATATCCCAGGCCCTGTGCCAGGGCACGGGTCAGCTCGATCTGCGCCTCACTGCCTGACAACTCATCCCGCTTGGCGGGGTTGGCAATCAGGTGAATGCGCGAAACTCCCGCTGCCATCATCGCCAGCAGCCCGTCATGGCCTATCTGGGTGACCTCGTTGACCCCCAGCGGCAAGACGCGCGCCGGCAGGCCGCGGCCGAAACGGGCGCTCATGCTGATCAGTTCCAGGCCATATCCGTTGTCATGCACCAGCACTTCCGGTGCCTTGCCGCCGGCACTGCGGTAGGTCGAGACCAGTGTGCCGATACGACCGACCAGGTCTGCCCTTTGCGGCATGGCATAGGCGGCCGCACCGGTCGGGCATACGGCCGTACATGAACCGCACCCGCCGCAGATCACCGGGTCAAACTCCACCAAGTCACCGGCCGAGGTGATGGCGCCCGCAGGACAGACGTCAAGGCAGCGGGTGCAACCGGTCTTCAGGCTGCGCGAATGGGCGCAGATGCTGGAATCATAGTGCACATACAGCGGTTTCTCGAATTCGCCGGCCATGTCCGCCAGCTCAAACATCGCTTCCATCACCCGTGCCGGATCACCTGCATCGACTTTCTTGTAGCCTTCGCGCAGGTGACCGCCGGTAAACAGGGAAGGACCATCTGACAAATCCAGGATTAGGGCGCATGTCGATGAAGCACCATCGCGCGCCATGACAAAGTCCGCCGACTGCCGGGCCGACGGCATCAGCGGCGCATATCCATCCACCACAATCTCGAAGGCCCCGAGATGGCCTGCGGCCTTGACGATCTTGCCCTTGAACACGGCGACATCGGCACTGACGGGTGGGACCACATCGCCGGCATCGCTCAGCAACAGTGTTGTGGGGATGCGCAGGTTGAGTTTGCGGGCTGCTTCAAGCGCCTGCTGGCCGGCGCCATAGACCAGGCACTGCCCGCTGGACGTGACACTGATCGATCCGGCCGGTTCGCTGGCATGGGCCGCATCTGCAAGAAGGGCTGCGATCTTGGCGGAATTGGCCGATTTGTCTGTGGTCCAGCCGGCGCGCTCGCGGATGTTCAAGAACCGCAACTCGCCTTCAAACGCCTGTTCTCCCGCCAACTCGCCGAACAGGGGGGCTTCCTGGGTGCAGGCCACCAGCACCTTGGCGTTTTCAGACAATGTGTCCGCAAGCCTGCTGACCTCGGCCCGGCACAGAGTGTTGAAAACGTCAGGCTCTTCGCTGCCGCCGGCAGCCTTGCAAATCTTCTTGCCGTCGAGCGACATGGTGCGCTCGCAGTTGCAGATCAGGGTTTCATAGCCGTTCAGTTTCATGGCTTGGCCTTAAAGTGGGCGGTAAGACACAAATACCACAAGATCATGCCCGTTTCGCAATGTGGTATGATGTGATGTAGCCTATCTGTGTTGTGCTATGCAGTACAAAAATCCGCCATGTGGGAGACTGCATTGTCTGAAGGTAACAGTATTCATCTGTCGCTCGTGTATGAACGTTCAGCGTCCGCGCATCCGTGGCTGGACTGGGAGTGGATTGTCTGCGGCATGATGCCGGTGGCCGACAGCGACATCAACTCCCCGCCAAGACTGCTGGAGCGGAACGATACGATGACGCGCTGGCTTGGCGAGCCGTCCCGGCTCGATCTGCACAGGACCGACCTGGACGCGTACGTCTACAACCTGACCTCGCCGCAGCCGTCCATCTACACAGTTGCCCATGAATTGGACGACCCGGTTGCCGACGGCCTGATCTGGAAGACCCACCTCGTCACCATGAGTTCCTACGAGGCTGAAGAGTACATGTCGGGTGACGACGCGCTGATCGGCAAGCTGGTCATGCCGACGGATGTGCGCGAGTGGCTGGAGGCGTTTGTGGCGCTGCATTACCAGGACAGCGCCTTCAAGAAGCGCCGCCGCGACAAGCTCAACACCGAGGAATACAAGTTTGGCCAGGAAAGCCTGGTCGAGCTGCGCCGCCGCATGCTGGCGTCCGGCAAGCCGGAAGGAGAGTTGCATTGAGTTCGCGCGAAGAAGGTTTCCTGTCACGCTGGGCAAAGCGCAAGGCTGAAGTTCGCGAAACAGAAGCGCGTGATGCCGAACAGCGTGAAGCTGCGCTTGCGCCGCAACCCGGGGAAGATACCAGCCTGTCACCGGCATCTGAAGGCCAGCCGCCGGCAACGGATGAGACTGCCCGCGACGTGCCGCCCGATGCCGAAACCCGCCAGCGCTGGATCGAGGAGCTGGAGGCCATAGATATCGACACGCTCACCTATGACCATGACTTCACCATTTTCATGAAATCATGGGTGCCGGCTCCTTTGCGCCAGCGTGCCTTGCGCAAACTGTGGACGACCAACCCGGCGCTGGCAGTGCTCGACGGCCTCAATGACTATGATCTCGACTATACCGATGCTGCCATGCAGGCCGGCAAGGTTGTCTCCAGCTATTTGCCGTGCCGGGGCTATGCGGCGCTGGAGGAGGTGGCTGAAAAACTCTCTGCGGCTGCAGGCGAAGACGACGACGAGCAGGGCGCTGGCGAAGATGACCTGCCGGAGTTTGAAGGCGCTGAACCCGCGTTGCCAGAGAGTGGGGACCAGCCGGATGATGCACAAGCCGCATCAGCTCAATCAGACGCCCAAGACCCGTCACAACTGCAGGTTGACGAAACGGCCATTGCAGTGCCGCAAAACGACGTTAAACTGAAATCGTGACGGCCAATCAACACCAAAGTGGGCTTGAGTTGGTGATGAAGCTTGGCCAAAGTCACCGGGAAAACAGGGCGTGAATTGCCTGTTGTGTCTCGCTTGCAGGTATATTATCGGCTAGCGTCATATTGCAGAGCGCGCGTACTTTAAGCTTCCAGCATGCGTTGGCGCTGTGGGAGAGGGGTAAGAGGCATGAAAACACTATTGATATTTTTGGCTATTGTGCTGATCGCGGCAGGCTGGGCGGTTGGCTTGATCAACATTTTTTCACCCGGAACCGTAACAGTTGGTTTGAATCTGGACGTGGCGGCGACCCTGTTTACTGGCGGTTGTGTATTGCTTGGTCTGGCCGTCGTGGCCGGCAACCTGTCGGCCATGACCCGGCGCGAGACTGACGAAACCGAAGCTGAAGACTATCCACCGGCAGCTCCGGCAGGATCAGATTTGCCTGATTTCATGGCACCGGCATCAGCCGCAGCGGCAGGCGCGGCCACCGGTGTCGCAGCAGGCGCCGTCGCGCTTGGCGACACGGCGAAAGACAAGGCAGACGCCGCTGCGGAGATGGTGGACGATGTTCTGGATGGGGTTAAGGACAGTGCCGGGTCCACCGCGGATTCGGCCGGTTCGATTTTCAGTTCAGTGACCGGTACAGTTGCCGACGCCGCTGAGGAGGCGACAGACAAGGCAAAAGATGTTGCCGATGCTGCTGCCGACAAGGTTGAGGAGGTCGCCGAAGTCGCCGAGGACACGGTGGACAAGGCGCGTGACGATCTCTCGTCCTTCTTCGCCAAGCCCGCAGACACCAGCGAGGCGCCGGACACCGCTTCGCCACCAGCTTTTGCTGCGCGGCCTGAGTTGAAGCCGTCGCCTGCTGCCGCTGAAGGAACGGACGTTAAACCTGGAACGGACGCAAAGCCGGACATTCCTGACATCCAGACCGATACTGATGCGGACAGCATCATCTTCGCAGACTCACCAGCCGCCGATGCAGACAGCGACGACACCGACGCAACCAGGCTGGATGCGGCCAAAACCGGCACTATCACAATGGATCCGCCGGAGCCCGAAGCAGAGAAGCAGGAAACAGCTGCTACTGAGCCTGATGAGGAGCAGCGGGAAACAACTGCAGAGGAGACGGCGGAACAGGAAGCTGACAACGCACCTGATGCGCTTCCGCAGGAAGAAGAGTTGTTCGTGGTTGAAGAGCGCGTCATACGGGAACGTCCGGCGCGCCTGTTGTCTGACGGGACTGTTGAAGCTGAGACCGACGAAGGCTGGATGCGGTTTGAGAACGTCGAGCACGTCGAGGAGTACCTTGATGCCATGAAGGCTACAGCCTGACACCGTCTTCAGCACCTGCACGAAGAACCGTAAGGGCTGCACGCAAGTGCAGCCCTTTGTTGTTTCGCTGCACCGGGGCCCCACCAAAGACTGTGTGATTTACGCGTCTATGCGGGCATGCGCCCGGACCGGAAAAGTGCCCATGCCGCGCACCTTCGGCGGGGTTGCCCAAAACCGGAAACCTGATGCCGGCAGAGCTGAAAGGTTGGTCATATGCTCCACGATCGGAATGCCTGCACCCAGCAAGGTCGTGTGAACCGGCCGGTCTCCGCCGGATGTGTCGTCGATATTCAGGGAGTCGATGCCGACTAGGACCGCACCTTCGTCGCGGAGATAAATGGCGGCATCTTCGGTCAGGAACGGATGTCCTTCGAAGTAGCTGTCGGTTCCCCAGTTGTCGCTCCACCCGGTTTCGATCAAGACCGCCTTGCCGGCTACATCGATCGCGGCAAAGCTCATCCAGTCAATGGCGCGGGCCTGATGGCCGCGCAGTTGCAACAGCACCCCGGCAAGCCCTGACATGCGCTCCAGGCCGACTTTTTCCAGGTCGTCACCATCGGCGAACCGATGGTACGGAGTATCAAGATAGGTACCCGTGTTTGACACCATCTCGATCTTGCCGATCTGGAATT
>JBCCVY010000159.1:0-8189 GCA_039194725.1 Pseudomonadota bacterium | reverse complement strand
CGGGCAACCGCCGTCCGCTGTTTCTCGCCGCCCGACAACAGATCGGGTGTTTTGGCCAGCAAATGATTGATGTCCAGTACACCGGCCGCCCAGTCGACGCGCTTGGCAATCTCGGGCGATGGCCGGCCCGCGAGTTTGAGCGGGTAGCCAATGTTGGCGCGCACGGTCAGGTGCGGATAAAGGGCGAAGCTCTGCGGCACATATCCGACCGTTCGTTGGGCAGCACTGTAGCCGGTAATGTCAACGCCATTCAGCGAGATCGTTCCCGCATCGGGCGTTTCAAGCCCGACCAGAAGGCGCAGCAGCACCGACTTGCCGGACCCGGTCGGCCCGCACATGACAGTGAAGCTCTGCCGTTCTACCTCAAGGTCCAGCCCGTCGAGGACTGAATGACTTCCGTAGGCCTTGGAGAGACCTGAAACACGAATGGACATCAGCGGCCCAACTGGCTGAGCACAGGGACCAAAAGGATGCCGATGACGAAGACGATGGCGATGATGCTCAGCAGGATCGCAATGCGCACGATCCCTTTTTTAAACGGAATATCACGTGGAATGTTGCCGACAGCGATCTGCAGGAACGTCGAAGCAACCAGGACGACCAAGCCAAGCTGGATGAACTCAAAATACTGGAGGGGCGTGAACGCGATCAATGCGATGCCGAGCAGCATGCATAGGATCAGAATGCTCTCAGCACGCTCCTGAAAGGTCTTGCGTGGGTGGGCCATCACACTTCACCGCGCACGGTGCCAAAGGTCATGCCGGCCAACAGATACTTCTGGAACAGATAGATGAAGGCCATGGGGGGCAGGATGTAGACCGACGTCAGTGCGGCAATGAACGTCCAATTGAGACCGCCGTCGGAATAGGTTCCCACCGCAAGTGCATAAGGGATGTTCTGAGTCTGTACGCCGCCGATCACAAAGTTGAACAGGAACTCGTTCCACACAAAGATCAGGTTGAAGATGAAAGCCGCGATCAGTCCCGGCTTCACCTGAGGCAAGACGACCTTGAAGATGATGTGAAACCACGATGCACCATTGGCCCGTCCGGTTTCATCAAACCGCACCGACACGCCATCCAGAAAGCCCTTCAGAATCCAGACCGAAAAGGGAATTGAGAACATCGCATAGAACAGCACCAACGGCAGATGCCGGTCCTTCCAGCCGAAATTGGCGAACATCAGGAACACGGGCAGGATCACCGCCGGGCCCGGAAGCATCCGGATGGACAGCAAGATGAACATCAGGAAGTTTGTGCCTTTGGGCTTGAAGCGCGAGAAGCAGAAGGCGGCGAGAAAGGACACCAAGACGGCAATCACCACTGCGCTCAAGGACATCACCACGGAGTTGATGAGTTGCTGAACGAAATTCTGGTTCTCCGCGAACAGCTCGACGTAATTGTTCAGTGTCGGTGTGAAGATGACGGTTGGCGGCGTGGCCAGGATCTCTTCGCGCGTCTTGAACGACGACATGATGATCCACGCAACCGGTGTGAAGAACAGCAGCGAGACGGCCCACAACAAGGTGTAGTAGGCACCATTCTTGAGACGGTCCGAGATCATGAACGCTCCCTACGTCGTCTCAGGTTGAGCACGTGAATGAAGACCGACGTCATGGCGATCGAGATCAGCAGGAGCAGCACCGCATAGGCCGATGACCAGCCCATGTTGAAGCTCTGGAAGGCCTGCTTGTTCAGTTCAACGGCAACCAGCCTGGTCTGCTGGCCCGGGCCGCCATTGGTCATCGGGATGATCAGGTCCAGCGTCTTGAAGCTGTCGATGGTGCGCAGCAGCATGCCCAGCATCAAGATGAATTTGCCATGATGCCAGACGATCAGGCGCAGCTGTTGAAACCATGTCAGCCGGTCGATTTCCGCCGCTTCCAGTTCGGCCTTGGGCACCGATCCCAGTGCAGCGAGCGCCATCAGGGTCATGAAGGGGGTCCACATCCAGCAATCGACCGCCAGAACGGCCCAATAGGCGAAAGCGGGGTCACCAAGGAAGTTGATCGGCTCGGTGACGCCAAACACGCCCATGATCGCGTTCAGGGCGCCAAATGTCGGGTCGTAGATGAACCGCCAAAAGGTGCCCGTTGCGACCGGTGTAAGGACCATTGGCGTGAACAGCAACGTCAACGCCAAACGCCGGCCAGGCATGTTCTTTGAACCCCAGAACAGAAAGCCCAGAGCCAGGCCCAGCAGCGTCTGGATCGAGACCGCACAGGCGACAAAGATGAACGTCCGGGACAGATCACCCCAGATGCCGTTCCGGTTGAAGAAGATCTGGACGAAGTTCCTGAAGCCGACATACTCCGGCGGCATGCCGGAGGTCAGCGAGTAATCATAGAACGACAGTCCCAACAGCCACAGTGTCGGGATTGTGTTGAACACGATGAAGAACGACAGAACGGGTGCCAGCAGAACGAACACAAGCGTTCGCCGGTCATCAAGTATGCGCGCAAGCCGCTCCATGGTCAGGCCGAATCCTTGCGGGCTTGCTTACCGACTCTACACATAAGATGCTGGCGAAGACTGTTGTTGGTCTGGCGCGCAATCATGTAATGACCACGCGCCAGATCAAGTGAGAACGAACCGCTGCAGACCACCCCATGGTGCGCGAGCCGGGGAGGATGGCTCCGCGCACCCGGGTTATGCCGCCTACAGGGTAGCCGCGATACACGACCGGCTGGGAGCCGTCGCAGCCGTGCCTGCATCGTACAGAATCTGCTGCTGGTTGCAGGCTGCGTAGTTGAGCGCCTGCATCGGGTCAGCGGTCTGTCCGGTCATGTATGACGTGAACGCTTCCTGCTGGACGGCGAGCATCTCGGCATATCTGGGATGATGCCAGAAGTCGCGCGACCGGCCGGGTTCGAGCATGTACTTGTAGGCCCGGTTCCACGGATTGATGTCGTCAAAGCCCGGAGCCGTCAGCGTCGGACGGTCGGCGGGATTGCCGCCGCGGCGCGCGAACTCCAGCGCTGTTTCGGGCAGATACCACCAGTTCATGAAATCGATGGCAACGCGCATCTTTTCTTCGTCGTTATAGGCGTTGATCACCCAGGGCTGGCCACCCATCGTGTAAACGCGCCGCGCATCAGCGCCGGTCCCGTGCTTGGGCGGCGGAACGACCATCACCTGATCATTGGCCGCCATCTCTTCGGTGATCATGGCCAGACCAACCGCGGCCCACTGGAAGCAGGAAAAGACCTTGCCCGTGGTGAACACGTCGATCTGCTCGGCGATGCCGAAGTTCGTCGCGCCCGGCGGCTGGTACCTCAGCCAATCCTTCATCTGCGTCATCGCGGTGGCGTTGATGTCAGAGTTCAGGATGCCTTCGACCTGGCCGGTTGCCGCATCCCAAATATCGCCGCCCTGGCTGAACATGAACGGATACAGATAACAGGTCACGAAATCATAGACACGGCTGTACTGCATGGCCGTGCCCCACATCTCTTCGTCGGGCCGGTTGAAAAACTCGGCGACCTTCTCGAAGTCGGTCATCGTCAGGTCTTCGAAGTCCTCGAAGGTCTGAGGCAGCGGCATGCCGTACTGTTGCTGGAAGGCGGCTTTCTCGGCGTCGTCGTGCAGCATGTCCTTGCGAATGAACAGGGCGATCGTGTCGCCTTCCTGCGGCAGGCCCCAGATGTTGTCCGAGCCGTCGGGATAGACCATGTATGTGTCAACGACGGTCTGCGAATACCAGTCGATGTCCAGACCTGGATTGGCCGCGATCACATCATTGAGCTGCAGGATCCAGCCAGGCTCGGCGAGCGCGCCGATCCACTGGCTGTCGGAAATGATGATGTTGAACTCCTGGCTGCGGGTGGCAAGCGAGGTTGCCGCGCGCTGGAACAGATCGGCAAACGGCGCTTCCGCGAACGCGAATTCCACCTCGTAGCCAAAGCGATCCCGGACGTAGTCATTGAACAGCGGCGTCATCGCCACCGACAGCGAAGACGGCAGCCAGCCCGCAATCCCCAAAATGTTCATGTCGATGCTGCGGCCGGTGAGCGGGTGAGCCTCCGTCGCGAATGCGCGATTTGTTACCGGCATCGACATGGCCGACGCCGCCGTCAGGGCACCCATACCTTTCAGGACGCGGCGGCGCGGCATCATCAGGCCGCTCGGTCGCGTGGTGTATTTCGTCATTCCAGTTCCTCCCTACAACTTGGTTCGGCCGCCATCCGCTGGGACAGCAGCCAGCCATGTGCCTGAGCCTCGTTTTCATGAAAACGCCGGGTCCGTTCCTCGCCACGCTGGGCGCAACGGCAACGTAAACGCACCTCCAAGGGCGCTTGCGGGCATCATCCATCACGTGAAAACGATCTTCAAACGTCAAAGTGTGAAAACAGTTCTCCCGTACTGGTTTTTCACCCTAAGATGTGACATGATTCTGCCCATGCTGACAAATGTCAACCGGAAAGCAGCGCCACGCGTCGATCGTCTGAGAACAACGGCCCGGTCGGCGGAGGAGGGCCCTTCGCCCGTGCCCATGCGCTTTCGAGGGGACCCGGCAATCTGGGCCGCCTGGCTGTACTATCGGGAGAACATGACCCAGGCCGACATCGGTAAGGCGATGGGGGTCTCGCGTGCCACGGTCAACGCCTATATCTCCGACGCACGCGATCGAGGCGTTGTGTCTGTCCGTATCGACCCTGCTTGGCTCAGCGCCATTGAAGTGTCAGAGGAGATCACCACCAGGTTCGGGCTTCAAGGCACGCTTGTGGTGCCCACCCCGAACGCGGAAGACGGCAGCGCAACAGTCGTTCAGCGCATTGGCCGTGCCGGGGCGGAGTTTCTCACCTCCCGCCTCAGGTCCGGCGCCACCGTCGGCGTGGCCTGGGGGCGTACGGTCCTCGCCCTTGCCGAGGCAGTGACCGACCCCTCGGTCGCTGATCTAACGGTCGCGCAGCTCACCGGCGGCACCACGTCGACGTTCGACTTTTCGCCTGAGTTTTGTGCGTCTTTGCTTGCCCGCAGGCTGAAGGCCCGCTGCTTGCAGGTCACCGCGCCGGCGGTTGTGAGTTCACCTGAGGTCCGATCCATCCTCATGCGCGAGGGTATCCTGGCCGAGCAGTTCCGGGCCATCGCCCAAACCGACGTTTGTGTTTTCGGAATCTGCACAACGGCAGCTGACAGCCTCGTTTTCACCTCGGGTCTTCTGAGCCCCGGTGAGTTGCCCGTCGGTCCAGCGGGTCAGGCCGTTGCGGCCATCGCCGGGCGCTTCATTTCGGCGGACGGCGCGCCGATCTTGGATAGCTACGATGAACGGGTGGTGGGCATGGGTCTTGACCAGCTCAGAAATGTTGAAACCCGGATTGCGGTGGCCGGTGGCCTGGAGAAGCGCGCCGCGATCGAGGCATCGCTGCTTGGCGGTTACGCCACCCATCTGGTCACCGATGAGAAGACCGCGCAAGCCCTGCTGAAGACAGGCGGCATTTGATCAGTCGGGCGCGTAAGCATCTCGTACCACCGAAGAGAACAATGGCAGGCCGTGGAAACCGGTCGCATAGGGAACCAAGAAGACTGGGAGGAACCAACTTTGAGCCCGGCGCCTAAAGTAAAAAAGCTTCTCAACGATCCGGACAACGCGGTCGATGAGATGCTCGAAGGCATCTTGCTTGCCCATCCCGACCATCTGGTGATGTCGGATGAACACCATCGGGCGATCATCGCCAAGCATGGTCCGCGGCCCGGAAAGGTTGGCCTCGTCATTGGCGGCGGTTCGGGCCACGAACCAACCTTTGTCGGATTTGTCGGCCGCGGTCTTGCCGACGCGGCGGCCATAGGCAATGTGTTCGCATCGCCACCGCCCGATCCGGCAATTGCCTGTGCCAAGGCAGCCTCCGGCGGTGAAGGTGTGCTGTTCATGTACGGCAATTATGCCGGCGACGTCATGAATTTCGACATGGCCACCGAGATGCTGGCCATGGACGATATCGAAGCGCGCACCGTTTTGACGACCGATGATGTCGCCGTTGAGAATCTCGAACGCCGCCGGGGCGTTGCAGGCAACTTCTTCATCTTCAAGGCGGCCGGCGCGGCGTGCGACAAGATGCTGTCGTTCGATGAGTGCGAGCGGATCGCCCGCAAGGCCAACGCACACACCTTCACGATGGGGGTCGGCCTAACGGCGTGTTCACTGCCCCAGACCCGGGTGCCAAGTTTTGAGCTTGGTCCTGAGGAAATGGAGATTGGCCTTGGCATTCACGGCGAGCCAGGTGTGCGCAAGGGGCCGCTCGACACGGCCGACGCCGTCACCGACGAGATCGTCGACAAGATTTTCGCCGAGATGGATCCCGAACCCGGCGAGGAGGTTGCCGTTCTGGTCAACTCGCTCGGCGCCACGCCCTTGATGGAACTCTACATCGTCAACCGCCGGCTGAACCAGCGCCTCAAGGACCGCGACATTTCAGTTCATGCAAGCTGGGTCGGCCCCTATTGCACATCACTCGACATGTCGGGCATGTCGATCACGCTGCACCGGCTTGATGGCGAACTGACCGGCCTGCTCGACCATCCGTGCGACTGTGCGATGTTTCGCGCTGGGCAGTGACCGTTCCCTGATTTCTGGATTGAAGGAGATGTCCGTGGCGACGCTGAACGGGGCGGATTTTGTCGCGCTCTTCCAGGCCATCGCGCAGATGATAGAACGTGAGAGGGATCATCTGAGCGCCCTTGATGGTGTCATCGGCGATGGCGATCATGGCGTGACCATGTCAATCGGTTTTCAGGCCGTCGACAAAGTGCTTGCAAATGAAGCGTCTGGCAGGACCCCAGCCGACATCTGCATGCTTGCCGCCAAGACCTTTCTCAACGCCGTGGGAGCCTCCGTTGGCCCCTTGTATGCGACCGCGCTGATGCGCGCCGGCGCGGCGGTCAAGGGCAAGTCTGATGTTGGCGCTGAAGACGTGGCCGACATCATCGCGGCGATGGCGGCAGGTATAGAGCATCGGGGCAAGGCCGAACCGGGTCAAAAAACCATGGTCGATGCCTGGCATCCCGCTGCCGAGGCCGCCCTCGGCGCCAAGGCTGGCGGCAGCCTGAAAGACATCACCGCGGCAGCCGCCGACGCCGGTCGCGCCGGCGCCGAAGCAACCGGAAGCATGGTGGCGGGCAAAGGCCGCTCGGCCAACCTGGGAGACAGGGCCGTCGGCCACATCGACCCCGGTGCGGCGTCGGCCGCCATGATCCTTGACACCATCGCCCAATGGGCGAGCGAAAGGGCAGATTGACAGCCTTGATTTAGCGCACCAGGGCTAGCCCATATTCGTGCATGGCTTCCGCCACTTCCTCAAGTTCGGCATCCGTCAGTAAAACAGGCCCTCCGACTTGGACGCTGAGCCAGTACTGCCTTGCCAGCGCCTCCAGTTCGGTGGCAAATCCCTTGGCCTGCTCCAGCGAGTGGCCCAGCGCGATCATGCCGTGGTTAGCGAGCAGGCAGCCCATACGGCCCTTGAGCGCTTCCACGGCATGACCCGACAAGGCTTGGGTGCCGAAGCGCGCATACGGCGCACAGCGGATGTCGTGACCGCCAAAGGCGGTGACCATGTAGTGACAGGGCGGTATCGACTTATGGGCGATGGCGAGCGCGGTCGCATAGTCGGAGTGCGCGTGGACGATCGCGCCCACATCCGGCCGTGCTGCGAAAATATCACGGTGGAAGCGCCATTCCGTTGATGGCGCTTTGGGGCCGTCATAGCTGCCGTCCCGTTGTGCCACGTCCATATGGGCGACCATCTCGGGCTGCATCACCTCGTAAGGCGTCGCGCTGGGGGAAATCAGAAAGCCGTCATTGTGGCGCACGCTGACATTGCCGGACGTGCCTTGGTTCAAACCGCTCGTATTCAGCCAGCGACAGGTGTCGACAATTGCCTGGCGGAGTGCATGTTCGTGGGAAATCATGGAAGGCCCCGATGATTTGGGTGACGAGGATCGGTGGACCGATCCCAGGGTTTCGCGTGTCGGCGGACCATAAACAAACGGGGCGTCTATCGAAATCCCGACGATTGACGTGTCCGGTGTGACGGGCAAGGGTCCCTGCCGGGAGAACTGACCGATCGCGCATTGTCTTCTTGATCTGACGGGCAAGCCGGAGGAACTGTACCGCCTTGTCGGGCCTTGCAATGAATGCGCACCGGCCCGCGTTTGGCGTTGCGCAAACATGGGTTCGCTGGTCGAGCCGTTCGT
>JBCCVY010000158.1:0-8197 GCA_039194725.1 Pseudomonadota bacterium | reverse complement strand
GTGCCGAACTTCCGGCCCGGCGGGGCGGCCGAGGTGCAGTCGGCGGCGCGTGCCTTTCTGCAAATGAAATCGCGCATAGAACGGCACGTGGAGCAGCGAACTGCCATGCTGGCCGGTGTCAGCCATGATCTCAGAACCATCCTGACCCGTTTCAAGCTGGAACTTGCACTGCTGGAGAAATCACCGACCGTGCAGGCGCTGTCAGACGATGTCGTTGAAATGCAGCGCATGCTGGAAGGTTATCTGGCGTTCGTGCGCGGCGATGGCGGCGAGCCGACGTCGGTGACCGAAATCGTCGACCTGCTCGGCGATGTGGCAGACGACATGAGCCGGTCCGGCCATCCGATTGTGCTCAACACGCCGCGTAAGCTTATTGTTGCGTTGAAACCGGATGCCTTCAAACGCTGTGTCGGCAATCTGGTGCAGAACGCCTCTCGGTTTGCCGACCAGGTGGAGATCACGGCGGTGCATGACGGCGATTATCTGCGCGTTGTGGTGGATGATGACGGGCCGGGAATTGCACCGGAGCAGTACGACGAGGTGTTCAAACCCTTTGTGCGCCTGGACGTGGCCCGCAACCAGGATTCGGGCGGAACAGGGCTCGGCATGGCCATTGCGCGTGACATCGCGCAGAGTCATGGTGGCGATATTGCATTGTCGCCGTCGATGCTGGGTGGCCTGCGGGCCGAAATCCGGATACCGATTTGACGGCCATGAGTTTGTGCATGTTACGTTTGTTCAGGAGTTCAAGATGCGCGCGCTGAAGTTTGCAGTTTTCCTTGGTGTCCTGACACTGCTGCTGGTTTCGCCGCTCGGCTCTTTGCCCGCCGGGGCGCAGACTTCACCGCCGGTGGATTTCAACCTGATCTACCGGGCCGCGCAATTGTCGCGCCATGCCTATGACAGCGAAGCAAAGATACAGGTCAGATACGGTGCCCGCACCACCCGCGTCGCCACGCCGGGCAGAACCAATGTGCAGTACATTCTGCTGCATGATCACCAGCGCCGGATGCAGATCATCGCCGTTCGCGGCACTGTCGACGACACAAACTGGAAGCTTGACCGTGACAAACGGATCGTGCGCGACGGCAGGGCGGGGGTGATGCTGCATCGTGGCTTCAAGCGGGCTGCCAGCACCATCTTCCAGGACGTCAAGGCGTGGCTGAAGCCGGACTACACCACTTACCTGACGGGCCATTCACTGGGTGGCGCAGTGGCTGCGATACTGGGCATATACCTTTGGGACGATGCGTTCAGGCTCGGGGGCGTTTATACGTTCGGGCAGCCCAAGTTCACCAACTTGCAAGGGGCGACTGCGTACAAGGACCTGCCTATTCTGAGAATAGTCTACCAGAACGATACGGTGCCGCTGCTGCCGGACCAGAGCCGCGGGGACAAGCAGCAGTTTGTCCATATCGGCCCGGTCCTAAACCTGCTTGCCGGTCCGCACTATCTGTACGCGACCGCGAAGCAGGCGACGCAGTTTTCCAAGCGCTCGCTCCGGAAAATGCTGTTCCAGATCAGCCTGCCCGATCACAAGATGAAATGGTACCTGCAAAACCTGCGCGACAAGCAGTCAGGGGTGAAGCGCGAGCGTTTCAGAGACCGCAACAGGTACATCAAACGGCACAAATACGGATCCGGCGTGGACACGACGCCCCCCAAACGGCGGTACAATTTCAATCACCATTCCTGATGTCGGGGCCCGTGTGCTTGGCTTAATGCATGCGTGATCCGTTCGGTGCATCCCGGTCGATGCCGATCAGAACGATGTCGCCATTGTCGTCGGCGAAACCGAGCGTCAGCACTTCCGACATGAACGGCCCAATCTGGCGCGGCGGGAAGTTGACGACGGCTGCCACCTTGCGTCCGGCCAGATCATCCGGGGAATAGTGCACGGTGATCTGGGCGGAACATTTCTTCACGCCGATCTCGTTGCCGAAATCAATCTTCAGCTTGTAGGCCGGTTTGCGCGCCTCTGGGAACTCCGCCACCTCGACAATCGTGCCGATGCGGATGTCGACTTTCATGAAATCGTCGAAAGTAATGGTGCTCATGGGGTGGTGGTCTCCGATGCGGGTGCCTCCGGTGGGGGAGGCGGTGATGTGGCTGGCCCGGCCGCGTCGGATCCGGGTGAGGATGCCGGTCCGCGCCGGGCCTTCATGAAGCCGCGCGCCAGGCTGGACAGTGCCGTTGCCAGTGTCATCGGTGTCTCCAGCCGCTTGATCCATTCTGCGCCATCGCGCAAGGAGCGGTCCAGCTGGGCCATGGTGCGCGCAAGCCCGGCATCATCATCATTGGCCCATACCCTTAGCGTGCGCACGTAGACCAGCGCCAGGCCGGTGGTCTTCATGGCGCCACGCAGGCCGGTGTCCTCGATGCCGGCGGCCGACAGCACCCAGTCCTGCGACTGCATCATGGAGCCGGCCAGCCGGGCATAGTCCGGCAATGACGCCGCCGGTGTCTCAACAATTGAGCGGATGGCGGCCTTGTCCGCGTCCATCAGCTCCAGACGGCGCATCAGGATGTCGAAGACCCGGTCATGGGCCGACCCCGACACCGGATCGTTTTCGAGAGATGCCAGCATTTTCGCATCAAGCTGGCGGCCGTAAAGCTGCAGAATATCGGCTTTGCCGCCGATCACGCCGGCAAGGTCGGCCAGGGACATGTCGGCCTCTGCGGCGATGTCCGCCAGTTTCACTTCGCTCCATGGCCGTGTTGCTGCCAGCCGAAATGTGGCACTTACAATTGCTTCTTCGCGCTCCTGCATGACAAGGCTCCTGTTGGCTTCGTCCGTGTTCTTTTCAGATTGCAATGTGGAAACGGCGAACACAAGCGGACGGATTGGCGCGTATCCGATTATCCGGCCAGTTCGCGGGAGCGTCTTTCGGCTTCAGCCGTCGCCCTAATCAGCAGCTGTTTCATGCCGTCCGCGTCGGCCATCAGGACCTGAAGCGCGGCATAGGTGGTGCCATTCGGCGAGGTAACGTTCTCGCGCAAGGTCCCCGCCGGTGTGCCGGTTGCGCGCATCAGTTCTCCTGCACCTGCAACGGTGGCCCGCGCCAGCTGTTCTGCAACGTCCGCCGGCAAGCCCAGTTCAACCGCCGCTTCAGTCAGGCATTCGGTCATGTAGAATATGTAGGCCGGTCCCGAACCCGAGATGGCGGTGCAGGCATCAATCAGGGTTTCATCAGCCACTGTGACCACTTCACCCAGCGACGCCAGCAGCGCCATTGCCAGGTCTGACTGTCTGGCCGAGACACCGTTGCTTGCCGCCATGGCGGTAATGCCGCGGCCGACCGCGGCTGGAGTGTTGGGAATGGTGCGAATGACCGGTGTCGCCTCGCCAAAATGCTGCCGGAACGCTGCAATGGTCTTGCCGGCCACAACGGAGACAACCAATGGCTTGTCCCTGGCCAGGCCCGCCATGGCCGGAAGCACGTCGTCCACCATCTGGGGTTTGACGGCAACCAGAATTGCCTCGACATTCTCGACACTGTCGACGGGAGGATTGTGACTGATTGCGTGTTGCGCAATCACCGCCAAGGTTTCGGGCGGCGGCGCCGGGTCGAAAATCGTTACCTGGTCACCGGTGATGCCTGCTTCGAGCCAACCTTGCAGCATGGCCGTGCCCATTTTGCCGGCACCGATCAGAACGAGACGTCCGGCCAGATTGGGTGCAGCGGCCATGTGTCAGGCTTCTCCGACAGTTTCCAGCAGGCTGGAGCGGATGGCGTCTTCTGCCGACTTGCCGGCCCATATGGCATATTGAAAAGCTGGATAATAGCGTTCGCAGGCGTCAAGCGCGGTATGGACCAGAGCTTCGCACTGGGCCTCGCTGAGATCGGCCTGTCCGGTCAGCAGCAGCGAATTGCGGAACATCAATGATCCTTCGCTGCGCCACACGTCGAAATGGCCGAAGAACAGCTGCTCGTTGATCAACGCGACCAGCCGCACGATTTCGTCACGGCGGCCCTCGGGAACCTTCAGGTCGAATGAACATGCCAGGTGCAGGCCTTCGAGCTGGGCGTTCCAGTTGAGCGACAAGTGCAGATCCGTCCACGAACCGGCCACGATCATGTTGATTTCATCGTCGGCAGACCGGTCAACGAACCACTCGTTGCGCGAAGCCAGAAGCTCCACGGTTTCCAGCGGATGTATCAGATCCTGCTTAATTGCCAGCGCTACCGTCATAATCATTGCTCCTCTGAGCAACCCGTGCCTGCATCAACACGGAGCCGCTCAATGATCTGGTAACCGAGCATCTTGTCTGCAATCAGATCACAACAAGACGCTACAGTGTTGAGCCGCTGCTGAACGCAACGAATCAAGTCGTGTACAGAAATTGACGAATGTTTGGCTGCGCCGCAAGAGTCGGCGGCAATAAGCCGTGATTCCTCCACACTACAAGGGGGATAAACCACTTTTCGGCTGACAGAATTTACTTCTTGGGTGTGGAAGACTTTGCAGAAGCTTTCTTTTTTGCAGCTGGAGCCGGTTTCGACTGCAATGCGTCGAGCTTTGCCTCCAGCTCCGCAATCCGGGCGCGCAGGGCTTCGTTTTCGGTGCGTGCCATGCTGGCCATGTCGCGTACAACGTCGAATTCCTCGCGCTGCACAACCTGTATGTCCGCCAACACCCGCTCAATCTGCGCCTTGACCAGATTGTCCACCTCGCGCCGTGCGCCCTGAGCTGCCCCGGCGGCATTGGTCATTACCTTGGCTAGTTCGTCAAAGAAACGTGAGGACGGGCTTGTCATATTTCAGGTGTCTCGGCTGTTGGAAACCAGTGTTGTATCCTTTAGGTAGGGTGCAGAGCGGGCTTTCGCAAGCCTCTTGCTCGTGAACCGATGACGCAACCTTTCCGGCGGTCCTTCCATGCCCACCCTGTTTGCCATTCCCTTTCCGGTGATTGATCCGGTGGCGCTGTCGCTGGGTCCGCTGGAAATCCGCTGGTATGCGCTGGCCTATGTGGTCGGGCTGCTGGCCGCGATCTGGTATGCCAAGCGGCTGGTCAGCAACGAGGCGCTGTGGCCGGGAGCCAAGCCTCACACGTCGCCCATCCAGCTTGATGACCTTTTGCTGTGGTCGACCCTTGGTGTGCTGCTCGGCGGACGGCTGGGCTATGTGCTGTTCTACAATCCGCTGCATTTCCTCGAAAATCCAACCGAGATCCTGCAGATGTGGAATGGCGGCATGTCGTTTCACGGCGGATTTCTGGGCGTCGTTGTTGCCTGTTTTGTGTATGGCCGGCGTCACGGCATCGGCATGTGGCAGTTGCTGGACCTGGGTGCCGCCAGTGTCCCGATCGGATTGTTTCTGGGGCGGATTGCCAACTTCATCAACGCGGAGCTGTACGGCAAGGTGACCGATGTGCCCTGGGCCATGGTGTTTCCCGGCGGCGGCCCGGATCCGCGCCACCCGAGCCAGCTCTACGAAGCGGCCCTGGAAGGCGTTCTGCTGTTCCTTGCGGTTCGGGTCGCGACGCATACCTACAAGTGCCTGCCGCGCGCCGGCGTGGCGTCAGGTGTGTTTGCAACCGGCTATGCTCTGTCGCGCATCGCGGTGGAGTTTGCACGTGAACCCGATGCCCATATCGGCTATCTGACCGGCGGCTGGCTGACCATGGGCATGGTATTGTCACTGCCGCTGCTGGCGGTCGGCATCTGGTTGCTGACCAGATCAAAACAGTCTGACGCAGGGAGCGCGGCATGAGTAAACCGAAACCGGTTGCAGGAGAGAGGCAGTCGGCACTTGGCAGCATCATCGCCGAGATGATCAGGGCTGACGGCCCGATGCCGGTGGACCGCTATATGGCGTTGGCGCTGGGCCACGAACGCCACGGCTACTATATGGGCCGCGATCCGTTCGGCCGGGCCGGCGATTTCATCACTGCACCTGAAGTCTCGCAGATGTTCGGTGAGCTGATCGGCATCTGGTGTGCCGCCGGCTGGCAGATGATGGACGCCCCGGCAAAGTGGAACCTCATCGAGCTTGGCCCGGGCCGTGGGACTTTGCTGGCTGATCTGGTGCGCGCCTGTTCGGTCATGCCGGGCCTGCGCGAAGGCATGAGCGTGCATCTGGTTGACATGTCGCCGGCGCTGAAAACCATGCAATCGGAGACCCTCAAACGCGTGGGCATCGAAGCCACCTGGCACGACCGGCTGGAAGATGTGCCGGAGGCGCAATCACTGATCATCGCCAATGAGTTCTTTGACGCACTGCCGGTCAGCCAGCTGCAGAAACAGGCCGGTGCGTGGCATGAGCGGGTTATCGGGCTGGCGGACGGCGACCGGCTGGCCTTCGGTGTCGCCCGCGATCCGGTCGCGCCGGCCCTGGTGCCGCCGTGGGCGGCCGACGCCGCAGACGGTGACGTTGTCGAGCTCTCGCCGGCACGCGATGCCGTGGCACGGGAAATCGGCCGGCGCATCACCCGGGACATGGGCGCCGCGCTTATCATCGACTACGGCCATACGCGGTCTGCCGTCGGCGACACATTGCAGGCCATTCGCAAGCATCAGTTTGCCGATGTTCTTGCACAGCCCGGCGCGGCAGACATCACCTCGCATGTGGACTTCGAAGCGCTTTCAGAGGCAGTTGCGGCCGACGGCGGGAAACCCTACGGTCCGGTCATGCAGGGCGATTTCCTGATCAGGATGGGTTTGAAGGAGCGCGAAGAGATGCTGCGTGCCCGCGCCGATGCGCGGCAGCGCATTCGCCTGTCGAAAGGCGCACAAAGACTGGTTTCCGGCAACCAGATGGGGCAATTGTTCAAGGTGCTTGCGGTCACCCATCCCGACATGCCCAAGCCTGCACCTTTCAACGTGGAGCCAGCATGATCGAAGCTTCAGGCCTTGCCGCCATCAGCGCCATCAGCCACGGCTTCTTTACCCGCGAAGGTGGGGTGTCCGAAGGCATTTACGGGTCGCTGAACACAGGCTACGGATCGGATGACGATGCCGCCCGTGTCGAGGAGAACCGGCGCCGGATTGCAGCTCGGCTGGGCGTGGGTGACGATCAGCTGCTCACCATCCACCAGTGGCACAGTTCAGATGCGGTTGTGGCGGACGGTCCGTGGAACGTGCGCAAACCGCCTGAGGGTGACGCGGTTGTCACCAACCGGCCCGGACTTGCGGTTGCCGTCAACACTGCCGACTGCACGCCGGTGCTGTTCAGTTCGGGTGACGGGCGTGTTGTCGGCGCGGCGCATGCCGGTTGGAAAGGCGCAATCGGCGGGGTCCTGGCATCAACGGTTGCCCGCATGAAAGAGTTGGGTGCAACCGAAGTCCACGCTGCTATCGGCCCGACCATTAGTCAGTTGAACTATGAAGTGGGGCCGGAGTACCGGGCGAAATTTGTCGAACGCGATGCAGGCTCGGAGCGGTTTTTCATCGCGTCGTCAACACCCGGACACTTCATGTTTGACCTGCCGGGCTTTGTCCGCGCCCGCCTCTATGAGCTGGAGTTGGCGTCAATCGAGGATACCGGCTTGTGCACCTATGGCGATGAGCAGCGGTTTTTCTCATACCGGCGCACCGTGCATCGCGGCGAACAGGACTACGGACGCCAGCTTTCGGCAATCTGCATCAGGGAATAGACAGCAACCATGGCACTGCATTTTGAGAACAAGGAATACAAGGCCCGGCAGAAGAAGGTGATCAAGGAGCTGACAGCTCGCGGGCTGGACGGGCTTTTGATGTTTCAGCAGGAATCCATGTACTATCTGACCGGGTATGACACGTTCGGGTTCTGCTTCTTCCAGTGCCTGTATCTCGGCACGGACGGCAGGATGGCCCTGCTGACGCGGTCTGCGGACCTGCGCCAGGCCCAGCATACGTCAACCATTGAAGACATTCGCATCTGGACCGACGAGGCCGGCGCCCAGCCGGCGGTGCAGCTACGCGACATGCTGGCCAGCCTGGGCGCGAAGGGCAAGAAACTGGGCATCGAGAACGAATCCTATGGCCTGGTGCACTCGAACGGGCTGGCGGTCGACGCTGCGCTTGGCGGCTGGTGCAAGTTGCAGGACGCATCCCGGCTGGTGGACGCTATCCGCGCCGTGAAGTCCGAGGCCGAACTGAAATACGTGCGCAAGGCAGGCAGGCTTGGAGATGCGGCGTTGAAAGCCGCCATCGAGGCAACCCGCGCCGATGCGGACGAGGGCGACATCCTGGCCGCCCAGCACGCGGCGATTTTTG